>NZ_JAFGYX010000049.1:0-5635 GCF_017491625.1 Pseudomonas sp. 50_B | reverse complement strand
CGCTTCAGTTCATCGAAGCCAGAAGCAGTTGGTAAGGCAGTGTGTTTTCGCCTTATTAACGATTCGATCCTCTCGGTCGAAAGCGGTTAAAAAGAGGTGTTGACAGCAGCGTGTAACGCTGTAGAATTCGCCTCCCGCTAACGAGAGATCGGAGGCGCAAGTGGTTGAAGTTAAAAAGGAAACTTTGAAAACTTCTTAAAAAAATCACTTGACAGCAAATGAGGCTGCTGTAGAATGCGCGCCTCGGTTGAGACGAAAGATCTTAACCAACCGCTCTTTAACAACTGAATCAAGCAATTCGTGTGGGTGCTTGTGGAGTCAGACTGATAGTCAAAAAGATTATCAGCATCACAAGTTACTCCGCGAGAAATCAAAGATGTAACCAACGATTGCTGAGCCAAGTTTAGGGTTTTCTCAAAACCCAAAGATGTTTGAACTGAAGAGTTTGATCATGGCTCAGATTGAACGCTGGCGGCAGGCCTAACACATGCAAGTCGAGCGGCAGCACGGGTACTTGTACCTGGTGGCGAGCGGCGGACGGGTGAGTAATGCCTAGGAATCTGCCTAGTAGTGGGGGATAACGTCCGGAAACGGGCGCTAATACCGCATACGTCCTACGGGAGAAAGTGGGGGATCTTCGGACCTCACGCTATTAGATGAGCCTAGGTCGGATTAGCTAGTTGGTGAGGTAATGGCTCACCAAGGCGACGATCCGTAACTGGTCTGAGAGGATGATCAGTCACACTGGAACTGAGACACGGTCCAGACTCCTACGGGAGGCAGCAGTGGGGAATATTGGACAATGGGCGAAAGCCTGATCCAGCCATGCCGCGTGTGTGAAGAAGGTCTTCGGATTGTAAAGCACTTTAAGTTGGGAGGAAGGGCAGTTACCTAATACGTGATTGTTTTGACGTTACCGACAGAATAAGCACCGGCTAACTCTGTGCCAGCAGCCGCGGTAATACAGAGGGTGCAAGCGTTAATCGGAATTACTGGGCGTAAAGCGCGCGTAGGTGGTTTGTTAAGTTGGATGTGAAAGCCCCGGGCTCAACCTGGGAACTGCATCCAAAACTGGCAAGCTAGAGTATGGTAGAGGGTGGTGGAATTTCCTGTGTAGCGGTGAAATGCGTAGATATAGGAAGGAACACCAGTGGCGAAGGCGACCACCTGGACTGATACTGACACTGAGGTGCGAAAGCGTGGGGAGCAAACAGGATTAGATACCCTGGTAGTCCACGCCGTAAACGATGTCAACTAGCCGTTGGGAGCCTTGAGCTCTTAGTGGCGCAGCTAACGCATTAAGTTGACCGCCTGGGGAGTACGGCCGCAAGGTTAAAACTCAAATGAATTGACGGGGGCCCGCACAAGCGGTGGAGCATGTGGTTTAATTCGAAGCAACGCGAAGAACCTTACCAGGCCTTGACATCCAATGAACTTTCTAGAGATAGATTGGTGCCTTCGGGAACATTGAGACAGGTGCTGCATGGCTGTCGTCAGCTCGTGTCGTGAGATGTTGGGTTAAGTCCCGTAACGAGCGCAACCCTTGTCCTTAGTTACCAGCACGTTATGGTGGGCACTCTAAGGAGACTGCCGGTGACAAACCGGAGGAAGGTGGGGATGACGTCAAGTCATCATGGCCCTTACGGCCTGGGCTACACACGTGCTACAATGGTCGGTACAAAGGGTTGCCAAGCCGCGAGGTGGAGCTAATCCCATAAAACCGATCGTAGTCCGGATCGCAGTCTGCAACTCGACTGCGTGAAGTCGGAATCGCTAGTAATCGCGAATCAGAATGTCGCGGTGAATACGTTCCCGGGCCTTGTACACACCGCCCGTCACACCATGGGAGTGGGTTGCACCAGAAGTAGCTAGTCTAACCTTCGGGAGGACGGTTACCACGGTGTGATTCATGACTGGGGTGAAGTCGTAACAAGGTAGCCGTAGGGGAACCTGCGGCTGGATCACCTCCTTAATCGACGACATCAGCTGCTTCATAAGCTCCCACACGAATTGCTTGATTCATTGAAGAAGACGATAGAAGCAGCTTTAAGCTCCAAGCTGATAGCTCCAAGCTAACAGTTACAAGCTCGAAATTGGGTCTGTAGCTCAGTTGGTTAGAGCGCACCCCTGATAAGGGTGAGGTCGGCAGTTCGAATCTGCCCAGACCCACCAATTTTGTTATGGGGCCATAGCTCAGCTGGGAGAGCGCCTGCCTTGCACGCAGGAGGTCAGCGGTTCGATCCCGCTTGGCTCCACCATAAACTGCTTCTGAAAGCTTAGAAATGAGCATTCACATTGAATGTTGATTTCTAGTCTTTTGATTAGATCGTTCTTTAAAAATTTGGGTATGTGATAGAAAGATAGACTGAACGTTACTTTCACTGGTAACGGATCAGGCTAAGGTAAAATTTGTGAGTTAAATTGCAAATTTTCGGCGAATGTCGTCTTCATAGTATAACCAGATTGCTTGGGGTTATATGGTCAAGTGAAGAAGCGCATACGGTGGATGCCTTGGCAGTCAGAGGCGATGAAAGACGTGGTAGCCTGCGATAAGCTTCGGGGAGTCGGCAAACAGACTTTGATCCGGAGATCTCTGAATGGGGGAACCCAGCCATCATAAGATGGTTATCTTGTACTGAATACATAGGTGCAAGAGGCGAACCAGGGGAACTGAAACATCTAAGTACCCTGAGGAAAAGAAATCAACCGAGATTCCCTTAGTAGTGGCGAGCGAACGGGGACTAGCCCTTAAGTGGCTTTGAGATTAGCGGAACGCTCTGGAAAGTGCGGCCATAGTGGGTGATAGCCCTGTACGCGAAAATCTCTTAGTCATGAAATCGAGTAGGACGGGGCACGAGAAACCTTGTCTGAATATGGGGGGACCATCCTCCAAGGCTAAATACTACTGACTGACCGATAGTGAACTAGTACCGTGAGGGAAAGGCGAAAAGAACCCCGGAGAGGGGAGTGAAATAGATCCTGAAACCGTATGCGTACAAGCAGTGGGAGCAGACTTTGTTCTGTGACTGCGTACCTTTTGTATAATGGGTCAGCGACTTATTTTCAGTGGCGAGCTTAACCGAATAGGGGAGGCGTAGCGAAAGCGAGTCTTAATAGGGCGTCTAGTCGCTGGGAATAGACCCGAAACCGGGCGATCTATCCATGGGCAGGTTGAAGGTTAGGTAACACTGACTGGAGGACCGAACCGACTACCGTTGAAAAGTTAGCGGATGACCTGTGGATCGGAGTGAAAGGCTAATCAAGCTCGGAGATAGCTGGTTCTCCTCGAAAGCTATTTAGGTAGCGCCTCATGTATCACTGTAGGGGGTAGAGCACTGTTTCGGCTAGGGGGTCATCCCGACTTACCAAACCGATGCAAACTCCGAATACCTACAAGTGCCGAGCATGGGAGACACACGGCGGGTGCTAACGTCCGTCGTGAAAAGGGAAACAACCCAGACCGTCAGCTAAGGTCCCAAAGTTATGGTTAAGTGGGAAACGATGTGGGAAGGCTTAGACAGCTAGGAGGTTGGCTTAGAAGCAGCCACCCTTTAAAGAAAGCGTAATAGCTCACTAGTCGAGTCGGCCTGCGCGGAAGATGTAACGGGGCTCAAACCATACACCGAAGCTACGGGTATCACGTAAGTGATGCGGTAGAGGAGCGTTCTGTAAGCCTGTGAAGGTGAGTTGAGAAGCTTGCTGGAGGTATCAGAAGTGCGAATGCTGACATGAGTAACGACAATGGGTGTGAAAAACACCCACGCCGAAAGACCAAGGTTTCCTGCGCAACGTTAATCGACGCAGGGTTAGTCGGTCCCTAAGGCGAGGCTGAAAAGCGTAGTCGATGGAAAACAGGTTAATATTCCTGTACTTCTAGTTATTGCGATGGAGGGACGGAGAAGGCTAGGCCAGCTTGGCGTTGGTTGTCCAAGTTTAAGGTGGTAGGCTGGAATCTTAGGTAAATCCGGGGTTCTAAGGCCGAGAGCTGATGACGAGTTACCTTTTAGGTGACGAAGTGGTTGATGCCATGCTTCCAAGAAAAGCTTCTAAGCTTCAGATAACTAGGAACCGTACCCCAAACCGACACAGGTGGTTGGGTAGAGAATACCAAGGCGCTTGAGAGAACTCGGGTGAAGGAACTAGGCAAAATGGCACCGTAACTTCGGGAGAAGGTGCGCCGGTGAGGGTGAAGGACTTGCTCCGTAAGCTCATGCCGGTCGAAGATACCAGGCCGCTGCGACTGTTTATTAAAAACACAGCACTCTGCAAACACGAAAGTGGACGTATAGGGTGTGACGCCTGCCCGGTGCCGGAAGGTTAATTGATGGGGTTAGCTAACGCGAAGCTCTTGATCGAAGCCCCGGTAAACGGCGGCCGTAACTATAACGGTCCTAAGGTAGCGAAATTCCTTGTCGGGTAAGTTCCGACCTGCACGAATGGCGTAACGATGGCGGCGCTGTCTCCACCCGAGACTCAGTGAAATTGAAATCGCTGTGAAGATGCAGTGTATCCGCGGCTAGACGGAAAGACCCCGTGAACCTTTACTATAGCTTTGCACTGGACTTTGAATTTGCTTGTGTAGGATAGGTGGGAGGCTTTGAAGCGTGAACGCCAGTTTGCGTGGAGCCATCCTTGAAATACCACCCTGGCAACTTTGAGGTTCTAACTCAGGTCCGTTATCCGGATCGAGGACAGTGTATGGTGGGTAGTTTGACTGGGGCGGTCTCCTCCTAAAGAGTAACGGAGGAGTACGAAGGTGCGCTCAGACCGGTCGGAAATCGGTCGTAGAGTATAAAGGCAAAAGCGCGCTTGACTGCGAGACAGACACGTCGAGCAGGTACGAAAGTAGGTCTTAGTGATCCGGTGGTTCTGTATGGAAGGGCCATCGCTCAACGGATAAAAGGTACTCCGGGGATAACAGGCTGATACCGCCCAAGAGTTCATATCGACGGCGGTGTTTGGCACCTCGATGTCGGCTCATCACATCCTGGGGCTGAAGCCGGTCCCAAGGGTATGGCTGTTCGCCATTTAAAGTGGTACGCGAGCTGGGTTTAGAACGTCGTGAGACAGTTCGGTCCCTATCTGCCGTGGACGTTTGAGATTTGAGAGGGGCTGCTCCTAGTACGAGAGGACCGGAGTGGACGAACCTCTGGTGTTCCGGTTGTCACGCCAGTGGCATTGCCGGGTAGCTATGTTCGGAAAAGATAACCGCTGAAAGCATCTAAGCGGGAAACTTGCCTCAAGATGAGATCTCACTGGGATCTTGAATCCCCTAAAGGGCCGTCGAAGACTACGACGTTGATAGGTTGGGTGTGTAAGCGCTGTGAGGCGTTGAGCTAACCAATACTAATTGCCCGTGAGGCTTGACCATATAACACCCAAGCAATTTGCTTAAGAAGCGAGTTGCGGTGTGTGAAGACGAAACAAACCGAAAGTTTGCACAACACACAAATCTATTACATACCCATTCGCTGGCACGTTGCATCAGCAACGGACTGGCTACCGAATTTCTTGACGACCATAGAGCGTTGGAACCACCTGATCCCATCCCGAACTCAGAAGTGAAACGATGCATCGCCGATGGTAGTGTGGGGTTTCCCCATGTGAGAGTAGGTCATCGTCAAGATTAAATTCC
>NZ_JAFGYX010000048.1:0-5788 GCF_017491625.1 Pseudomonas sp. 50_B | reverse complement strand
GCGCTGCAGGGCTGACAGTTCAGAAAGCGTGACGGTCACACCGTTATGTTCAAATGATTCGGTTTTCAGGAACATCGCTGACTCTCCGGATTAACTGGCGGTGACGGTAATTTCTGCAACCGCAGCAAACTCACCATTACCGGATACAACCGGAATGTTGACCTTGCCTGCAGCAACGCCGTTCACGGTGATGGTCATACCACTGACCGACACGGTGGCTTTTGTTTTATCCGCAGACACCGCACGAAAGCTCTTGTCGGTTACGCCCTCCGGCTGGAAGGCCACGGTCAGCGTGGTGCTCTGCCCTTTCACCACCGAGGTGCTGGCAGGCGTCACGGTCATGCCGGTTGCCGCTGTTACCGTGCTGCGATCTTCTGCCATCGACGGACGTCCCACATTGGTGACTTTCACCGTGCGGGTGATCACTTCCTTCGCCGTCACCGCCTTACCGATACTGCTGACCCAGCCACGGAACACATCGACCGTGCCGTTCGGGAAGCGGATTTTATAGGCACGGGTATCGCCTTCATTAAACCACGCCAGCAGCGCCTGCTGCCCCTGCTCTCCGGGCATCCACGCCAGCGTGAAGCTGGTATCTCCGGCAGATTTCTGCCCCTGCCCGGTCGCAGTCCAGTCTGCATCTTCATCATCGAGATAGCTGTCGTCATAGGACTCAGCGGTCAGTTCGCCGGGCGTCAGGTCTTTAACTTTTGCCAGACGCGACCAGTCAACGTCTGAAAGCGGATTCGCGTAAGGGTCACCGCTCCCCTTATAAACCCACAGGGTGGTCCCGGCACCTTTCACCGGCATTGTAGGATTTGGTACAGGCATAGCGTCCTCACATTTCATAGGTAATGACATAAGTCAGATCGGCTGAACTCCACAAGCCCGCATCATCGTCGCGCCGGTAGTCATAGCCGCTGGCCACCATACTGGTGATCAAATCTGACAGTGCCGGGATATCGCTCATCACCGGATAAATCCGGGACTCCATCCACGCATCCAGCTCTGAATCCGGCACCTGAGCAGGCAGGAAAACTTCGATATGCAGCTCCGCCTGCCAGGTATCGCTGTCCAGCTCTTCGCCCGTGTATTCAGCGCCGGTGAGATAAACGGCAACTGCCGGAAAATCCGCCTCATCAAAAACAGCGGGGCGACCATCAAAAAACGTCGCCCCGGTGTCATGCTTCTCCAGTGCATCCAGTACGGCTGCACGGAGTTCAGTATGTTTCATCGCTTTATTACCATCCTCAGTTGATGCTGCAGCGCATAGCCCAGCTCTTTCGGAAGACGTTCACGCCGTATCCGCTCAATATTTTGTTTAAACGCCGTGGTCAGCGGCACCGCCATCGGGATTTTCACCACATCAATGGGGTAACGGTTTTTCCCAGCCACACGCTGCATGACATGCCACCGGCCATTTTTCAGTTGCTGAATAAACGCGCCGGGAATACGACGGTTACCCACCACAAGCACGCTGCCGCCACCTTTCAGGGATGAACGCTGCCCCTTTTTACGACGCCTGCGGCGCGAAAGGACAACCCGCGCATTACCCAGCTTGATTACGGGCAAATCCCCCCGGTTAACTTTGATTCTGGCCTGCGGATTTTTGACCGTGGCCCTTTTCAGCCTGGCCCTTTCCTTTACCAGTTTCCGGCGTACCTTTGTCTCACGGGCAACCTGTGACGCCGACTGCGATATCGCGGATGAAGCAACGCGGTTAATGGCCATTGCGGCGGCACCAGGCACCGCCGTTTTGCTGATACGGCTGAGGTTTTCAACGGCCTGCTCAAGACCTTTTATGGCCATACATCCCCCTTTCAGCGGCGACGGTTAACGGCAGGCGGTACGCCCCGTCCAAGCCAGAGATGACAACTTCCGCCATCATCCGGCGAAACCCGATCTACCCAGAAATTTTCCTCACCGATGGTCAGCGTGTCTCCACGCCGCAGCTGCCGCACCTCATCAGTCCGGACAAACAGGGACGGGCTGGAGCCTTCAACGCGCACGCCCTGTCCGGCATAGCTGATATTTTCAGGGTCATCAAAAACACCACGTATCACCGCACCTGACTGCTCACCGGATGTAATGGTGGCTGACGTTCCCATGTACCCGCGTATCGTTTCATCGGCGCGGGCAATGGCAGCATCGAACAGGTTATCGAAATCAGCCACAGCGCCTCCCGTTATTGCATTCTGGCCAGGCCGCGCTCTGTCATTTCGGCTGCCACACCGGCAGAGACACGAAACGCCGTTCCCGGCAGCACAAATGCCACAGGTTCATCCCGCGTGGCGTGAAGTGCATCAGTATGCAGCTTCACCAGTGCCACGACCGTGACCAGTTCAGACGTATCCAGAATCACGGTATCCGGCTGCGCTGATCCCACCTCATTTTCATGTCCGGTCAGCACATTTTCCCGGCTGAGAGGGGTGTCCTGACCGGCAGTTTCATCCGTGTCATCAAGCTCCTCTTTCAGCTCTGCCACACGGAGCGCCAGTTCTTCTTTCGTCCCCGTCAGGCTGACATCACGGTTCAGTTGTTCACCCAGCGAGCGGAGACGGGCAATCAGTTCATCTTTCGTCATGGACTCCTCCACAGAGAAACAATGGCCCCGAAGGGCCATGATTACGCCAGTTGTACGGACACGAACTCATCAGGGTCAGCCAGCAGCATCAGCGGTGCTGACTGAATCATGGTGAACTCACGCGCCGGATCGCCGGTGGTCACCCAGTTTTTCGGGTAACGGGCAGAGGCGTTAATGCCTTCGCGCTGTGCGTCCGCATCCTGAATGCAGCCATAGGTGCGCAGACCGCGTGCCTGAGTGTTCCCCAGCACCATCGTGTTGTCCGGCAGGAAGTTCTTTTTGACGCCGTTTTCCACGTACTGTCCGGAATACACGACGATGGCCACATCGCCATACATCCCCTTATAGGACACCGCTTTGCCCAGGTCTTTCACCGCTGTCTCCAGCTCGGAATTAGAGCCACGACGGGTATCCAGCTTCTCCTTGACGGCTTTGAAGGAACGGAACAGCGCCCAGCCTTTCGGATCGAACACGATGATATTCACCACACCGCTGGCGTTCAGCGCGTAGGCTTCGATATCGTCGGTCGGGTCATACGTGGACTTGTCACGCTTGCTCCACTCCGTGCCGCCGGACTGCGTGATGTTATTCTCCTCACTGCGGCCCATATCCACCTCAACCGGATCGAAGGCTTCACCGGTCATGGTGTATTTGCCCTTAAGCACGGCAGAAACTGCCTGCATCTCTTCGACCTGAGCAATGGCCAGCTCTTCGTCACGCATGTTCTGCATGATGATGCGACGGCGGCGGTAAGCCGGGTCCGCCAGATTCTGCGGATCTTCATCCGGCAGGCGACGCAGGGTCATCTGCGGATTCACTTCATGCTTCGGCTTGACATATCCCGGCGTAAATTCAGAGGTGGAGCCGCCACGGGAACGGATAACCTCACCGGAAACAATCGGCGAAACGTACAGCGCCATGTTTACCAGTCCCGGAATTTGTGAGAGATAGACTTTCTCCGTGGTGAAGGGATAGCTCTCACGGAAAAAGAGACGCAGAAACAGCGGATCAAACTTAAATTTCTGCTCATTTGCCGCCAGCAGTTGGGCGGTTGTGTACATCGACATAAAAAAATCCCGTAAAAAAAGCCGCACAGGCGGCCTTTAGTGATGAAGGGTAAAGTTAAACGATGCTGATTGCCGTTCCGGCAAACGCGGTCCGTTTTTTCGTCTCGTCGCTGGCAGCCTCCGGCCAGAGCACATCCTCATAACGGAACGTGCCGGACTTGTAGAACGTCAGCGTGGTGCTGGTCTGGTCAGCAGCAACCGCAAGAATGCCAACGGCAGCACCGTCGGTGGTGCCATCCCACGCAACCAGCTTACGGCTGGAGGTGTCCAGCATCAGCGGGGTCATTGCAGGCGCTTTCGCACTCAATCCGCCGGGCGCGGTTGCGGTATGAGCCGGGTCACTGTTGCCCTGCGGCTGGTAATGGGTAAAGGTTTCTTTGCTCGTCATAAACATCCCTTACACTGGTGTGTTCAGCAAATCGTTAACGGCATCAGATGCCGGGTTACCTGCAGCCAGCGGTGCCGGTGCCCCCTGCATCAGACGATCCAGCGCAGTGTCACTGCGCGCCTGTGCACTCTGTGGTGCTGCGGCCAGAATGCGGCGGGCCGTTTTCACGGTCATACCGGGGGTTTCTGCCAGCACGCGTGCCTGTTCTTCGCGTCCGTGAGCCTCCTCACAGTTGAGGATCCCCATAATGCGGCTGTTTTCTGCCGCAACCGCTGCGGTGATCTGCGCGTTCACGTCCGGCTGCGCCGCGCTGGCGTTCTCGCCCTCCGTCGCTGGCACCACGTCAGTAACGTCAGCCTGCGAAGCAGTGGCTGAAACAGTTGTTGATTGAGTCTCTTTGGTCATTCGCCCTCCTGAGAGACGGGATTTACGTGCATCCAGTGCATCACGCATGACGGTGATCGCATCGGTGCTGTTAACAAGTTCATCAGCCAGTCCGGCATCAATGGCCTCCTGACCGCTGTACACTGCAGCCTCGGTATCCAGCACAACCTGCACGGACAGGCCGGTATATGCCGACACCTTCTGCGCAAACATCTGGCGGGTTGCGTCCATCCGGGACTGCAGTGTCTCCCGGACGTCATCCGGAAGATGGCTGTAGGGGTTGCCATCCACCTTATGGCTGCCGCTGTAAATCAGCGTGATTTCCACACCCTGTTTCTCCAGCGCAGCACCGTAATTACTGTGAGCCATCATGACGCCGATGGAGCCTGTCCGGGCGGTCTGCGTGACCAGACGCCGGGAGGCGGCACTGGCAAGCAACTGACCTGCACTGCAGTTCATGTCGTTGGCAAGCGCCCATACCGGTTTTATGTCACGCACACGGGCGATGATGTCAGCGCAGTCAAATGCCCCCGCCACCATCCCGCCGGGCGTGTCCATATCGAGCAGAATGCCGTCCACCATCGGATCGCTGGCAGCCTGTTGCAGACGGGCGATAATGCCGTTGTAACCGGTCATCCCCGAGTACGGCTGCAGCGCCCGCGTCCGGCTGACCAGCGTGCCGGACACCGGCAGCACGGCGATGCCGTTCATGACCTGATAACTGCGGGCCTGTCGTGGTCCGTCATCATCACCGGATAATGCCAGCGTCGCGAGTGCCTCCTGGGCAGTCAGGCTGTCGCCGGACACCGCATCCGTCAGGCTGCTGATCCCAAGCTGGCCTGCAAGCGCACAAAAGAAAACCCGCGCATAGGCGGGTTCAAGCATCAGCGGCTCATTAAAGGCCATGCTGGCAATATGCGGGAGATTACGCAGCTCTGCTGTCACTCTTCTCCTCCTCTGTTGATTGTCGCAGCCCGGATTCAAATGCTGCAGCCGCCCAGGCGGGCGGTTTAAGACCGGCTGCACGGCGCTCCATCGTTTCACGGACCTGCTGGGCAAAAATTTCCTGATAGTCGTCACCGCGTTTTGCGCACTCTTTCTCGTAGGTACTCAGTCCGGCTTCTATCAGCATCACCGCTTCCTGAACTTCTTTCAGACCATCGATGGCCATACGACCGGAGCCTATCCAGTCGCAGTTCCCCCAGGCACTGCGGGCTTCCTGAAAACTGAAGCGCGCTTTTGAAGGTAACGTCACCACGCGGCGAACGATGGCCTCTTCCAGCCAGCACAGAAACATCTGGCTCGCCTGACGGGATGCGACGAATTTTCGCCGCCCCATAAAGTACGCCCACGACTCGTTCGCAC
>NZ_JAFGYX010000047.1:0-9266 GCF_017491625.1 Pseudomonas sp. 50_B | reverse complement strand
CACAAAAGACACTATTACAAAAGAAAAAAGAAAAGATTATTCGTCAGAGAATTCTGGCGAATCCTCTGACCAGCCAGAAAACGACCTTTCTGTGGTGAAACCGGATGCTGCAATTCAGAGCGGCAGCAAGTGGGGGACAGCAGAAGACCTGACCGCCGCAGAGTGGATGTTTGACATGGTGAAGACTATCGCACCATCAGCCAGAAAACCGAATTTTGCTGGGTGGGCTAACGATATCCGCCTGATGCGTGAACGTGACGGACGTAACCACCGCGACATGTGTGTGCTGTTCCGCTGGGCATGCCAGGACAACTTCTGGTCCGGTAACGTGCTGAGCCCGGCCAAACTCCGCGATAAGTGGACCCAACTCGAAATCAACCGTAACAAGCAACAGGCAGGCGTGACAGCCAGCAAACCAAAACTCGACCTGACAAACACAGACTGGATTTACGGGGTGGATCTATGAAAAACATCGCCGCACAGATGGTTAACTTTGACCGTGAGCAGATGCGTCGGATCGCCAACAACATGCCGGAACAGTACGACGAAAAGCCGCAGGTACAGCAGGTAGCGCAGATCATCAACGGTGTGTTCAGCCAGTTACTGGCAACTTTCCCGGCGAGCCTGGCTAACCGTGACCAGAACGAAGTGAACGAAATCCGTCGCCAGTGGGTTCTGGCTTTTCGGGAAAACGGGATCACCACGATGGAACAGGTTAACGCAGGAATGCGCGTAGCCCGTCGGCAGAATCGACCATTTCTGCCATCACCCGGGCAGTTTGTTGCATGGTGCCGGGAAGAAGCATCCGTTACCGCCGGACTGCCAAACGTCAGCGAGCTGGTTGATATGGTTTACGAGTATTGCCGGAAGCGAGGCCTGTATCCGGATGCGGAGTCTTATCCGTGGAAATCAAACGCGCACTACTGGCTGGTTACCAACCTGTATCAGAACATGCGGGCCAATGCGCTTACTGATGCGGAATTACGCCGTAAGGCCGCAGATGAGCTTGTCCATATGACTGCGAGAATTAACCGTGGTGAGGCGATCCCTGAACCAGTAAAACAACTTCCTGTCATGGGCGGTAGACCTCTAAATCGTGCACAGGCTCTGGCGAAGATCGCAGAAATCAAAGCTAAGTTCGGACTGAAAGGAGCAAGTGTATGACGGGCAAAGAGGCAATTATTCATTACCTGGGGACGCATAATAGCTTCTGTGCGCCGGACGTTGCCGCGCTAACAGGCGCAACAGTAACCAGCATAAATCAGGCCGCGGCTAAAATGGCACGGGCAGGTCTTCTGGTTATCGAAGGTAAGGTCTGGCGAACGGTGTATTACCGGTTTGCTACCAGGGAAGAACGGGAAGGAAAGATGAGCACGAACCTGGTTTTTAAGGAGTGTCGCCAGAGTGCCGCGATGAAACGGGTATTGGCGGTATATGGAGTTAAAAGATGACCATCTACATTACTGAGCTAATAACAGGCCTGCTGGTAATCGCAGGCCTTTTTATTTGGGGGAGAGGGAAGTCATGAAAAAACTAACCTTTGAAATTCGATCTCCAGCACATCAGCAAAACGCTATTCACGCAGTACAGCAAATCCTTCCAGACCCAACCAAACCAATCGTAGTAACCATTCAGGAACGCAACCGCAGCTTAGACCAAAACAGGAAGCTATGGGCCTGCTTAGGTGACGTCTCTCGTCAGGTTGAATGGCATGGTCGCTGGCTGGATGCAGAAAGCTGGAAGTGTGTGTTTACCGCAGCATTAAAGCAGCAGGATGTTGTTCCTAACCTTGCCGGGAATGGCTTTGTGGTAATAGGCCAGTCAACCAGCAGGATGCGTGTAGGCGAATTTGCGGAGCTATTAGAGCTTATACAGGCATTCGGTACAGAGCGTGGCGTTAAGTGGTCAGACGAAGCGAGACTGGCTCTGGAGTGGAAAGCGAGATGGGGAGACAGGGCTGCATGATAAATGTCGTTAGTTTCTCCGGTGGCAGGACGTCAGCATATTTGCTCTGGCTAATGGAGCAAAAGCGACGGGCAGGTAAAGACGTGCATTACGTTTTCATGGATACAGGTTGTGAACATCCAATGACATATCGGTTTGTCAGGGAAGTTGTGAAGTTCTGGGATATACCGCTCACCGTATTGCAGGTTGATATCAACCCGGAGCTTGGACAGCCAAATGGTTATACGGTATGGGAACCAAAGGATATTCAGACGCGAATGCCTGTTCTGAAGCCATTTATCGATATGGTAAAGAAATATGGCACTCCATACGTCGGCGGCGCGTTCTGCACTGACAGATTAAAACTCGTTCCCTTCACCAAATACTGTGATGACCATTTCGGGCGAGGGAATTACACCACGTGGATTGGCATCAGAGCTGATGAACCGAAGCGGCTAAAGCCAAAGCCTGGAATCAGATATCTTGCTGAACTGTCAGACTTTGAGAAGGAAGATATCCTCGCATGGTGGAAGCAACAACCATTCGATTTGCAAATACCGGAACATCTCGGTAACTGCATATTCTGCATTAAAAAATCAACGCAAAAAATCGGACTTGCCTGCAAAGATGAGGAGGGATTGCAGCGTGTTTTTAATGAGGTCATCACGGGATCCCATGTGCGTGACGGACATCGGGAAACGCCAAAGGAGATTATGTACCGAGGAAGAATGTCGCTGGACGGTATCGCGAAAATGTATTCAGAAAATGATTATCAAGCCCTGTATCAGGACATGGTACGAGCTAAAAGATTCGATACCGGCTCTTGTTCTGAGTCATGCGAAATATTTGGAGGGCAGCTTGATTTCGACTTCGGGAGGGAAGCTGCATGATGCGATGTTATCGGTGCGGTGAATGCAAAGAAGATAACCGCTTCCGACCAAATCAACCTTACTGGAATCGATGGTGTCTCCGGTGTGAAAGAACACCAACAGGGGTGTTACCACTACCGCAGGAAAAGGAGGACGTGTGGCGAGACAGCGACGAAGTATCACCGACATAATCTGCGAAAACTGCAAATACCTTCCAACGAAACGCACCAGAAATAAACCCAAGCCAATCCCAAAAGAATCTGACGTAAAAACCTTCAACTACACGGCTCACCTGTGGGATATCCGGTGGCTAAGACGTCGTGCGAGGAAAACAAGGTGATTGACCAAAATCGAAGTTACGAACAAGAAAGCGTCGAGCGAGCTTTAACGTGCGCTAACTGCGGTCAGAAGCTGCATGTGCTGGAAGTTCACGTGTGTGAGCACTGCTGCGCAGAACTGATGAGCGATCCGAATAGCTCGATGCACGAGGAAGAAGATGATGGCTAAACCAGCGCGAAGACGATGTAAAAACGATGAATGCCGGGAATGGTTTCACCCTGCATTCGCTAATCAGTGGTGGTGCTCTCCAGAGTGTGGAACCAAGATAGCACTCGAACGACGAAGTAAAGAACGCGAAAAAGCGGAAAAAGCAGCAGAGAAGAAACGACGACGAGAGGAGCAGAAACAGAAAGATAAACTTAAGATTCGAAAACTCGCCTTAAAGCCCCGCAGTTACTGGATTAAACAAGCCCAACAAGCCGTAAACGCCTTCATCAGAGAAAGAGACCGCGACTTACCATGTATCTCGTGCGGAACGCTCACGTCTGCTCAGTGGGATGCCGGACATTACCGGACAACTGCTGCGGCACCTCAACTCCGATTTAATGAACGCAATATTCACAAGCAATGCGTGGTGTGCAACCAGCACAAAAGCGGAAATCTCGTTCCGTATCGCGTCGAACTGATTAGCCGCATCGGGCAGGAAGCAGTAGACGAAATCGAATCAAACCATAACCGCCATCGCTGGACTATCGAAGAGTGCAAGGCGATCAAGGCAGAGTACCAACAGAAACTCAAAGACCTGCGAAATAGCAGAAGTGAGGCCGCATGACGTTCTCAGTAAAAACCATTCCAGACATGCTCGTTGAAACATACGGAAATCAGACAGAAGTAGCACGCAGACTGAAATGTAGTCGCGGTACGGTCAGAAAATACGTTGATGATAAAGACGGGAAAATGCACGCCATCGTCAACGACGTTCTCATGGTTCATCGCGGATGGAGTGAAAGAGATGCGCTATTACGAAAAAATTGATGGCAGCAAATACCGAAATATTTGGGTAGTTGGCGATCTGCACGGATGCTACACGAACCTGATGAACAAACTGGATACGATTGGATTCGACAACAAAAAAGACCTGCTTATCTCGGTGGGCGATTTGGTTGATCGTGGTGCAGAGAACGTTGAATGCCTGGAATTAATCACATTCCCCTGGTTCAGAGCTGTACGTGGAAACCATGAGCAAATGATGATTGATGGCTTATCAGAGCGTGGAAACGTTAATCACTGGCTGCTTAATGGCGGTGGCTGGTTCTTTAATCTCGATTACGACAAAGAAATTCTGGCTAAAGCTCTTGCCCATAAAGCAGATGAACTTCCGTTAATCATCGAACTGGTGAGCAAAGATAAAAAATATGTTATCTGCCACGCCGATTATCCCTTTGACGAATACGAGTTTGGAAAGCCAGTTGATCATCAGCAGGTAATCTGGAACCGCGAACGAATCAGCAACTCACAAAACGGGATCGTGAAAGAAATCAAAGGCGCGGACACGTTCATCTTTGGTCATACGCCAGCAGTGAAACCACTCAAGTTTGCCAACCAAATGTATATCGATACCGGCGCAGTGTTCTGCGGAAACCTAACATTGATTCAGGTACAGGGAGAAGGCGCATGAGACTCGAAAGCGTAGCTAAATTTCATTCGCCAAAAAGCCCGATGATGAGCGACTCACCACGGGCCACGGCTTCTGACTCTCTTTCCGGTACTGATGTGATGGCTGCTATGGGGATGGCGCAATCACAAGCCGGATTCGGTATGGCTGCATTCTGCGGTAAGCACGAACTCAGCCAGAACGACAAACAAAAGGCTATCAACTATCTGATGCAATTTGCACACAAGGTATCGGGGAAATACCGTGGTGTGGCAAAGCTTGAAGGAAATACTAAGGCAAAGGTACTGCAAGTGCTCGCAACATTCGCTTATGCGGATTATTGCCGTAGTGCCGCGACGCCGGGGGCAAGATGCAGAGATTGCCATGGTACAGGCCGTGCGGTTGATATTGCCAAAACAGAGCTGTGGGGGAGAGTTGTCGAGAAAGAGTGCGGAAGATGCAAAGGCGTCGGCTATTCAAGGATGCCAGCAAGCGCAGCATATCGCGCTGTGACGATGCTAATCCCAAACCTTACCCAACCCACCTGGTCACGCACTGTTAAGCCGCTGTATGACGCTCTGGTGGTGCAATGCCACAAAGAAGAGTCAATCGCAGACAACATTTTGAATGCGGTCACACGTTAGCAGCATGATTGCCACGGATGGCAACATATTAACGGCATGATATTGACTTATTGAATAAAATTGGGTAAATTTGACTCAACGATGGGTTAATTCGCTCGTTGTGGTAGTGAGATGAAAAGAGGCGGCGCTTACTACCGATTCCGCCTAGTTGGTCACTTCGACGTATCGTCTGGAACTCCAACCATCGCAGGCAGAGAGGTCTGCAAAATGCAATCCCGAAACAGTTCGCAGGTAATAGTTAGAGCCTGCATAACGGTTTCGGGATTTTTTATATCTGCACAACAGGTAAGAGCATTGAGTCGATAATCGTGAAGAGTCGGCGAGCCTGGTTAGCCAGTGCTCTTTCCGTTGTGCTGAATTAAGCGAATACCGGAAGCAGAACCGGATCACCAAATGCGTACAGGCGTCATCGCCGCCCAGCAACAGCACAACCCAAACTGAGCCGTAGCCACTGTCTGTCCTGAATTCATTAGTAATAGTTACGCTGCGGCCTTTTACACATGACCTTCGTGAAAGCGGGTGGCAGGAGGTCGCGCTAACAACCTCCTGCCGTTTTGCCCGTGCATATCGGTCACGAACAAATCTGATTACTAAACACAGTAGCCTGGATTTGTTCTATCAGTAATCGACCTTATTCCTAATTAAATAGAGCAAATCCCCTTATTGGGGGTAAGACATGAAGATGCCAGAAAAACATGACCTGTTGGCCGCCATTCTCGCGGCAAAGGAACAAGGCATCGGGGCAATCCTTGCGTTTGCAATGGCGTACCTTCGCGGCAGATATAATGGCGGTGCGTTTACAAAAACAGTAATCGACGCAACGATGTGCGCCATTATCGCCTAGTTCATTCGTGACCTTCTCGACTTCGCCGGACTAAGTAGCAATCTCGCTTATATAACGAGCGTGTTTATCGGCTACATCGGTACTGACTCGATTGGTTCGCTTATCAAACGCTTCGCTGCTAAAAAAGCCGGAGTAGAAGATGGTAGAAATCAATAATCAACGTAAGGCGTTCCTCGATATGCTGGCGTGGTCGGAGGGAACTGATAACGGACGTCAGAAAACCAGAAATCATGGTTATGACGTCATTGTAGGCGGAGAGCTATTTACTGATTACTCCGATCACCCTCGCAAACTTGTCACGCTAAACCCAAAACTCAAATCAACAGGCGCCGGACGCTACCAGCTTCTTTCCCGTTGGTGGGATGCCTACCGCAAGCAGCTTGGCCTGAAAGACTTCTCTCCGAAAAGTCAGGACGCTGTGGCATTGCAGCAGATTAAGGAGCGTGGCGCTTTACCTATGATTGATCGTGGTGATATCCGTCAGGCAATCGACCGTTGCAGCAATATCTGGGCTTCACTGCCGGGCGCTGGTTATGGTCAGTTCGAGCATAAGGCTGACAGCCTGATTGCAAAATTCAAAGAAGCGGGCGGAACGGTCAGAGAGATTGATGTATGAGCAGAGTCACCGCGATTATCTCCGCTCTGGTTATCTGCATCATCGTCTGCCTGTCATGGGCTGTTAATCATTACCGTGATAACGCCATTACCTACAAAGCCCAGCGCGACAAAAATGCCAGAGAACTGAAGCTGGCGAACGCGGCAATTACTGACATGCAGATGCGTCAGCGTGATGTTGCTGCGCTCGATGCAAAATACACGAAGGAGTTAGCTGATGCTAAAGCTGAAAATGATGCTCTGCGTGATGATGTTGCCGCTGGTCGTCGTCGGTTGCACATCAAAGCAGTCTGTCAGTCAGTGCGTGAAGCCACCACCGCCTCCGGCGTGGATAATGCAGCCTCCCCCCGACTGGCAGACACCGCTGAACGGGATTATTTCACCCTCAGAGAGAGGCTGATCACTATGCAAAAACAACTGGAAGGAACCCAGAAGTATATTAATGAGCAGTGCAGATAGAGTTGCCCATATCGATGGGCAACTCATGCAATTATTGTGAGCAATACACACGCGCTTCCAGCGGAGTATAAATGCCTAAAGTAATAAAACCGAGCAATCCATTTACGAATGTTTGCTGGGTTTCTGTTTTAACAACATTTTCTGCGCCGCCACAAATTTTGGCTGCATCGACAGTTTTCTTCTGCCCAATTCCAGAAACGAAGAAATGATGGGTGATGGTTTCCTTTGGTGCTACTGCTGCCGGTTTGTTTTGAACAGTAAACGTCTGTTGAGCACATCCTGTAATAAGCAGGGCCAGCGCAGTAGCGAGTAGCATTTTTTTCATGGTGTTATTCCCGATGCTTTTTGAAGTTCGCAGAATCGTATGTGTAGAAAATTAAACAAACCCTAAACAATGAGTTGAAATTTCATATTGTTAATATTTATTAATGTATGTCAGGTGCGATGAATCGTCATTGTATTCCCGGATTAACTATGTCCACAGCCCTGACGGGGAACTTCTCTGCGGGAGTGTCCGGGAATAATTAAAACGATGCACACAGGGTTTAGCGCGTACACGTATTGCATTATGCCAACGCCCCGGTGCTGACACGGAAGAAACCGGACGTTATGATTTAGCGTGGAAAGATTTGTGTAGTGTTCTGAATGCTCTCAGTAAATAGTAATGAATTATCAAAGGTATAGTAATATCTTTTATGTTCATGGATATTTGTAACCCATCGGAAAACTCCTGCTTTAGCAAGATTTTCCCTGTATTGCTGAAATGTGATTTCTCTTGATTTCAACCTATCATAGGACGTTTCTATAAGATGCGTGTTTCTTGAGAATTTAACATTTACAACCTTTTTAAGTCCTTTTATTAACACGGTGTTATCGTTTTCTAACACGATGTGAATATTATCTGTGGCTAGATAGTAAATATAATGTGAGACGTTGTGACGTTTTAGTTCAGAATAAAACAATTCACAGTCTAAATCTTTTCGCACTTGATCGAATATTTCTTTAAAAATGGCAACCTGAGCCATTGGTAAAACCTTCCATGTGATACGAGGGCGCGTAGTTTGCATTATCGTTTTTATCGTTTCAATCTGGTCTGACCTCCTTGTGTTTTGTTGATGATTTATGTCAAATATTAGGAATGTTTTCACTTAATAGTATTGGTTGCGTAACAAAGTGCGGTCCTGCTGGCATTCTGGAGGGAAATACAACCGACAGATGTATGTAAGGCCAACGTGCTCAAATCTTCATACAGAAAGATTTGAAGTAATATTTTAACCGCTAGATGAAGAGCAAGCGCATGGAGCGACAAAATGAATAAAGAACAATCTGCTGATGATCCCTCCGTGGATCTGATTCGTGTAAAAAATATGCTTAATAGCACCATTTCTATGAGTTACCCTGATGTTGTAATTGCATGTATAGAACATAAGGTGTCTCTGGAAGCATTCAGAGCAATTGAGGCAGCGTTGGTGAAGCACGATAATAATATGAAGGATTATTCCCTGGTGGTTGACTGATCACCATAACTGCTAATCATTCAAACTATTTAGTCTGTGACAGAGCCAACACGCAGTCTGTCACTGTCAGGAAAGTGGTAAAACTGCAACTCAATTACTGCAATGCCCTCGTAATTAAGTGAATTTACAATATCGTCCTGTTCGGAGGGAAGAACGCGGGATGTTCATTCTTCATCACTTTTAATTGATGTATATGCTCTCTTTTCTGACGTTAGTCTCCGACGGCAGGCTTCAATGACCCAGGCTGAGAAATTCCCGGACCCTTTTTGCTCAAGAGCGATGTTAATTTGTTCAATCATTTGGTTAGGAAAGCGGATGTTGCGGGTTGTTGTTCTGCGGGTTCAGAACCCGCAGAACAACAACCCGCAACATCCGCTTTCCTAACCAAATGATTGAACAAATTAACATCGCTCTTGAGCAAAAAGGGTCCGGGAATTTCTC
>NZ_JAFGYX010000046.1:0-10520 GCF_017491625.1 Pseudomonas sp. 50_B | reverse complement strand
CTGCAGCGCATTGAGCATCTCGCCCTGATGAAACGGCAGGCAGAACAGGCGGAGTCAGACAGCAACCGGAAGTTTACTGTGGAAGACGCCATCAGAACCGGCGCGTTTCTGGTGGCGATGTCCCTGTGGCATAACCATCCGCAGAAGACGCAGATGCCGTCCATGAATGAAGCCGTTAAACAGATTGAGCAGGAAGTGCTTACCACCTGGCCCACGGAGGCAATTTCTCATGCTGAAAACGTGGTGTACCGGCTGTCTGGTATGTATGAGTTTGTGGTGAATAATGCCCCTGAACAGACAGAGGACGCCGGGCCCGCAGAGCCTGTTTCTGCGGGAAAGTGTTCGACGGTGAGCTGAGTTTTGCCCTGAAACTGGCGCGTGAGATGGGGCGACCCGACTGGCGTGCCATGCTTGCCGGGATGTCATCCACGGAGTATGCCGACTGGCACCGCTTTTACAGTACCCATTATTTTCATGATGTTCTGCTGGATATGCACTTTTCCGGGCTGACGTACACCGTGCTCAGCCTGTTTTTCAGCGATCCGGATATGCATCCGCTGGATTTCAGTCTGCTGAACCGGCGCGAGGCTGACGAAGAGCCTGAAGATGATGTGCTGATGCAGAAAGCGGCAGGGCTTGCCGGAGGTGTCCGCTTTGGCCCGGACGGGAATGAAGTTATCCCCGCTTCCCCGGATGTGGCGGACATGACGGAGGATGACGTAATGCTGATGACAGTATCAGAAGGGATCGCAGGAGGAGTCCGGTATGGCTGAACCGGTAGGCGATCTGGTCGTTGATTTGAGTCTGGATGCGGCCAGATTTGACGAGCAGATGGCCAGAGTCAGGCGTCATTTTTCTGGTACGGAAAGTGATGCGAAAAAAACAGCGGCAGTCGTTGAACAGTCGCTGAGCCGACAGGCGCTGGCTGCACAGAAAGCGGGGATTTCCGTCGGGCAGTATAAAGCCGCCATGCGTATGCTGCCTGCACAGTTCACCGACGTGGCCACGCAGCTTGCAGGCGGGCAAAGTCCGTGGCTGATCCTGCTGCAACAGGGGGGGCAGGTGAAGGACTCCTTCGGCGGGATGATCCCCATGTTCAGGGGGCTTGCCGGTGCGATCACCCTGCCGATGGTGGGGGCCACCTCGCTGGCGGTGGCGACCGGTGCGCTGGCGTATGCCTGGTATCAGGGCAACTCAACCCTGTCCGATTTCAACAAAACGCTGGTCCTTTCCGGCAATCAGGCGGGACTGACGGCAGATCGTATGCTGGTCCTGTCCAGAGCCGGGCAGGCGGCAGGGCTGACGTTTAACCAGACCAGCGAGTCACTCAGCGCACTGGTTAAGGCGGGGGTAAGCGGTGAGGCTCAGATTGCGTCCATCAGCCAGAGTGTGGCGCGTTTCTCCTCTGCATCCGGCGTGGAGGTGGACAAGGTCGCTGAAGCCTTCGGGAAGCTGACCACAGACCCGACGTCGGGGCTGACGGCGATGGCTCGCCAGTTCCATAACGTGTCGGCGGAGCAGATTGCGTATGTTGCTCAGTTGCAGCGTTCCGGCGATGAAGCCGGGGCATTGCAGGCGGCGAACGAGGCCGCAACGAAAGGGTTTGATGACCAGACCCGCCGCCTGAAAGAGAACATGGGCACGCTGGAGACCTGGGCAGACAGGACTGCGCGGGCATTCAAATCCATGTGGGATGCGGTGCTGGATATTGGTCGTCCTGATACCGCGCAGGAGATGCTGATTAAGGCAGAGGCTGCGTATAAGAAAGCAGACGACATCTGGAATCTGCGCAAGGATGATTATTTTGTTAACGATGAAGCGCGGGCGCGTTACTGGGATGATCGTGAAAAGGCCCGTCTTGCGCTTGAAGCCGCCCGAAAGAAGGCTGAGCAGCAGACTCAACAGGACAAAAATGCGCAGCAGCAGAGCGATACCGAAGCGTCACGGCTGAAATATACCGAAGAGGCGCAGAAGGCTTACGAACGGCTGCAGACGCCGCTGGAGAAATATACCGCCCGTCAGGAAGAACTGAACAAGGCACTGAAAGACGGGAAAATCCTGCAGGCGGATTACAACACGCTGATGGCGGCGGCGAAAAAGGATTATGAAGCGACGCTGAAAAAGCCGAAACAGTCCAGCGTGAAGGTGTCTGCGGGCGATCGTCAGGAAGACAGTGCTCATGCTGCCCTGCTGACGCTTCAGGCAGAACTCCGGACGCTGGAGAAGCATGCCGGAGCAAATGAGAAAATCAGCCAGCAGCGCCGGGATTTGTGGAAGGCGGAGAGTCAGTTCGCGGTACTGGAGGAGGCGGCGCAACGTCGCCAGCTGTCTGCACAGGAGAAATCCCTGCTGGCGCATAAAGATGAGACGCTGGAGTACAAACGCCAGCTGGCTGCACTTGGCGACAAGGTTACGTATCAGGAGCGCCTGAACGCGCTGGCGCAGCAGGCGGATAAATTCGCACAGCAGCAACGGGCAAAACGGGCCGCCATTGATGCGAAAAGCCGGGGGCTGACTGACCGGCAGGCAGAACGGGAAGCCACGGAACAGCGCCTGAAGGAACAGTATGGCGATAATCCGCTGGCGCTGAATAACGTCATGTCAGAGCAGAAAAAGACCTGGGCGGCTGAAGACCAGCTTCGCGGGAACTGGATGGCAGGCCTGAAGTCCGGCTGGAGTGAGTGGGAAGAGAGCGCCACGGACAGTATGTCGCAGGTAAAAAGTGCAGCCACGCAGACCTTTGATGGTATTGCACAGAATATGGCGGCGATGCTGACCGGCAGTGAGCAGAACTGGCGCAGCTTCACCCGTTCCGTGCTGTCCATGATGACAGAAATTCTGCTTAAGCAGGCAATGGTGGGGATTGTCGGGAGTATCGGCAGCGCCATTGGCGGGGCTGTTGGTGGCGGCGCATCCGCGTCAGGCGGTACAGCCATTCAGGCCGCTGCGGCGAAATTCCATTTTGCAACCGGAGGATTTACGGGAACCGGCGGCAAATATGAGCCAGCGGGGATTGTTCACCGTGGTGAGTTTGTCTTCACGAAGGAGGCAACCAGCCGGATTGGCGTGGGGAATCTTTACCGGCTGATGCGCGGCTATGCCACCGGCGGTTATGTCGGTACACCGGGCAGCATGGCAGACAGCCGGTCGCAGGCGTCCGGGACGTTTGAGCAGAATAACCATGTGGTGATTAACAACGACGGCACGAACGGGCAGATAGGTCCGGCTGCTCTGAAGGCGGTGTATGACATGGCCCGCAAGGGTGCCCGTGATGAAATTCAGACACAGATGCGTGATGGTGGCCTGTTCTCCGGAGGTGGACGATGAAGACCTTCCGCTGGAAAGTGAAACCCGGTATGGATGTGGCTTCGGTCCCTTCTGTAAGAAAGGTGCGCTTTGGTGATGGCTATTCTCAGCGAGCGCCTGCCGGGCTGAATGCCAACCTGAAAACGTACAGCGTGACGCTTTCTGTCCCCCGTGAGGAGGCCACGGTACTGGAGTCGTTTCTGGAAGAGCACGGGGGCTGGAAATCCTTTCTGTGGACGCCGCCTTATGAGTGGCGGCAGATAAAGGTGACCTGCGCAAAATGGTCGTCGCGGGTCAGTATGCTGCGTGTTGAGTTCAGCGCAGAGTTTGAACAGGTGGTGAACTGATGCAGGATATCCGGCAGGAAACACTGAATGAATGCACCCGTGCGGAGCAGTCGGCCAGCGTGGTGCTCTGGGAAATCGACCTGACAGAGGTCGGTGGAGAACGTTATTTTTTCTGTAATGAGCAGAACGAAAAAGGTGAGCCGGTCACCTGGCAGGGGCGACAGTATCAGCCGTATCCCATTCAGGGGAGCGGTTTTGAACTGAATGGCAAAGGCACCAGTACGCGCCCCACGCTGACGGTTTCTAACCTGTACGGTATGGTCACCGGGATGGCGGAAGATATGCAGAGTCTGGTCGGCGGAACGGTGGTCCGGCGTAAGGTTTACGCCCGTTTTCTGGATGCGGTGAACTTCGTCAACGGAAACAGTTACGCCGATCCGGAGCAGGAGGTGATCAGCCGCTGGCGCATTGAGCAGTGCAGCGAACTGAGCGCGGTGAGTGCCTCCTTTGTACTGTCCACGCCGACGGAAACGGATGGCGCTGTTTTTCCGGGACGTATCATGCTGGCCAACACCTGCACCTGGACCTATCGCGGTGACGAGTGCGGTTATAGCGGTCCGGCTGTCGCGGATGAATATGACCAGCCAACGTCCGATATCACGAAGGATAAATGCAGCAAATGCCTGAGCGGTTGTAAGTTCCGCAATAACGTCGGCAACTTTGGCGGCTTCCTTTCCATTAACAAACTTTCGCAGTAAATCCCATGACACAGACAGAATCAGCGATTCTGGCGCACGCCCGGCGATGTGCGCCAGCGGAGTCGTGCGGCTTCGTGGTAAGCACGCCGGAGGGGGAAAGATATTTCCCCTGCGTGAATATCTCCGGTGAGCCGGAGGCGTATTTCCGTATGTCGCCGGAAGACTGGCTGCAGGCAGAAATGCAGGGTGAGATTGTGGCGCTGGTCCACAGCCACCCCGGTGGTCTGCCCTGGCTGAGTGAGGCCGACCGGCGGCTGCAGGTGCAGAGTGATTTGCCGTGGTGGCTGGTCTGCCGGGGGACGATTCATAAGTTCCGCTGTGTGCCGCATCTCACCGGGCGGCGCTTTGAGCACGGTGTGACGGACTGTTACACACTGTTCCGGGATGCTTATCATCTGGCGGGGATTGAGATGCCGGACTTTCATCGTGAGGATGACTGGTGGCGTAACGGCCAGAATCTCTATCTGGATAATCTGGAGGCGACGGGGCTGTATCAGGTGCCGTTGTCAGCGGCACAGCCGGGCGATGTGCTGCTGTGCTGTTTTGGTTCATCAGTGCCGAATCACGCCGCAATTTACTGCGGCGACGGCGAGCTGCTGCACCATATTCCTGAACAACTGAGCAAACGAGAGAGGTACACCGACAAATGGCAGCGACGCACACACTCCCTCTGGCGTCACCGGGCATGGCGCGCATCTGCCTTTACGGGGATTTACAACGATTTGGTCGCCGCATCGACCTTCGTGTGAAAACGGGGGCTGAAGCCATCCGGGCACTGGCCACACAGCTCCCGGCGTTTCGTCAGAAACTGAGCGACGGCTGGTATCAGGTACGGATTGCCGGGCGGGACGTCAGCACGTCCGGGTTAACGGCGCAGTTACATGAGACTCTGCCTGATGGCGCTGTAATTCATATTGTTCCCAGAGTCGCCGGGGCCAAGTCAGGTGGCGTATTCCAGATTGTCCTGGGGGCTGCCGCCATTGCCGGATCATTCTTTACCGCCGGAGCCACCCTTGCAGCATGGGGGGCAGCCATTGGGGCCGGTGGTATGACCGGCATCCTGTTTTCTCTCGGTGCCAGTATGGTGCTCGGTGGTGTGGCGCAGATGCTGGCACCGAAAGCCAGAACTCCCCGTATACAGACAACGGATAACGGTAAGCAGAACACCTATTTCTCCTCACTGGATAACATGGTTGCCCAGGGCAATGTTCTGCCTGTTCTGTACGGGGAAATGCGCGTGGGGTCACGCGTGGTTTCTCAGGAGATCAGCACGGCAGACGAAGGGGACGGTGGTCAGGTTGTGGTGATTGGTCGCTGATGCAAAATGTTTTATGTGAAACCGCCTGCGGGCGGTTTTGTCATTTATGGAGCGTGAGGAATGGGTAAAGGAAGCAGTAAGGGGCATACCCCGCGCGAAGCGAAGGACAACCTGAAGTCCACGCAGTTGCTGAGTGTGATCGATGCCATCAGCGAAGGGCCGATTGAAGGTCCGGTGGATGGCTTAAAAAGCGTGCTGCTGAACAGTACGCCGGTGCTGGACACTGAGGGGAATACCAACATATCCGGTGTCACGGTGGTGTTCCGGGCTGGTGAGCAGGAGCAGACTCCGCCGGAGGGATTTGAATCCTCCGGCTCCGAGACGGTGCTGGGTACGGAAGTGAAATATGACACGCCGATCACCCGCACCATTACGTCTGCAAACATCGACCGTCTGCGCTTTACCTTCGGTGTACAGGCACTGGTGGAAACCACCTCAAAGGGTGACAGGAATCCGTCGGAAGTCCGCCTGCTGGTTCAGATACAACGTAACGGTGGCTGGGTGACGGAAAAAGACATCACCATTAAGGGCAAAACCACCTCGCAGTATCTGGCCTCGGTGGTGATGGGTAACCTGCCGCCGCGCCCGTTTAATATCCGGATGCGCAGGATGACGCCGGACAGCACCACAGACCAGCTGCAGAACAAAACGCTCTGGTCGTCATACACTGAAATCATCGATGTGAAACAGTGCTACCCGAACACGGCACTGGTCGGCGTGCAGGTGGACTCGGAGCAGTTCGGCAGCCAGCAGGTGAGCCGTAATTATCATCTGCGCGGGCGTATTCTGCAGGTGCCGTCGAACTATAACCCGCAGACGCGGCAATACAGCGGTATCTGGGACGGAACGTTTAAACCGGCATACAGCAACAACATGGCCTGGTGTCTGTGGGATATGCTGACCCATCCGCGCTACGGCATGGGGAAACGTCTTGGTGCGGCGGATGTGGATAAATGGGCGCTGTATGTCATCGGCCAGTACTGCGACCAGTCAGTGCCGGACGGCTTTGGCGGCACGGAGCCGCGCATCACCTGTAATGCGTACCTGACCACACAGCGTAAGGCGTGGGATGTGCTCAGCGATTTCTGCTCGGCGATGCGCTGTATGCCGGTATGGAACGGGCAGACGCTGACGTTCGTGCAGGACCGACCGTCGGATAAGACGTGGACCTATAACCGCAGTAATGTGGTGATGCCGGATGATGGCGCGCCGTTCCGCTACAGCTTCAGCGCCCTGAAGGACCGCCATAATGCCGTTGAGGTGAACTGGATTGACCCGAACAACGGCTGGGAGACGGCGACAGAGCTTGTTGAAGATACGCAGGCCATTGCCCGTTACGGTCGTAATGTTACGAAGATGGATGCCTTTGGCTGTACCAGCCGGGGGCAGGCACACCGCGCCGGGCTGTGGCTGATTAAAACAGAACTGCTGGAAACGCAGACCGTGGATTTCAGCGTCGGCGCAGAAGGGCTTCGCCATGTACCGGGCGATGTTATTGAAATCTGCGATGATGACTATGCCGGTATCAGCACCGGTGGTCGTGTGCTGGCGGTGAACAGCCAGACCCGGACGCTGACGCTCGACCGTGAAATCACGCTGCCATCCTCCGGTACCGCGCTGATAAGCCTGGTTGACGGAAGTGGCAATCCGGTCAGCGTGGAGGTTCAGTCCGTCACCGACGGCGTGAAGGTAAAAGTGAGCCGTGTTCCTGACGGTGTTGCTGAATACAGCGTATGGGAGCTGAAGCTGCCGACGCTGCGCCAGCGACTGTTCCGCTGCGTGAGTATCCGTGAGAACGACGACGGCACGTATGCCATCACCGCCGTGCAGCATGTGCCGGAAAAAGAGGCCATCGTGGATAACGGGGCGCACTTTGACGGCGAACAGAGTGGCACGGTGAATGGTGTCACGCCGCCAGCGGTGCAGCACCTGACCGCAGAAGTCACTGCAGACAGCGGGGAATATCAGGTGCTGGCGCGATGGGACACACCGAAGGTGGTGAAGGGCGTGAGTTTCCTGCTCCGTCTGACCGTAACAGCGGACGACGGCAGTGAGCGGCTGGTCAGCACGGCCCGGACGACGGAAACCACATACCGCTTCACGCAACTGGCGCTGGGGAACTACAGGCTGACAGTCCGGGCGGTAAATGCGTGGGGGCAGCAGGGCGATCCGGCGTCGGTATCGTTCCGGATTGCCGCACCGGCAGCACCGTCGAGGATTGAGCTGACGCCGGGCTATTTTCAGATAACCGCCACGCCGCATCTTGCCGTTTATGACCCGACGGTACAGTTTGAGTTCTGGTTCTCGGAAAAGCAGATTGCGGATATCAGACAGGTTGAAACCAGCACGCGTTATCTTGGTACGGCGCTGTACTGGATAGCCGCCAGTATCAATATCAAACCGGGCCATGATTATTACTTTTATATCCGCAGTGTGAACACCGTTGGCAAATCGGCATTCGTGGAGGCCGTCGGTCGGGCGAGCGATGATGCGGAAGGTTACCTGGATTTTTTCAAAGGCAAGATAACCGAATCCCATCTCGGCAAGGAGCTGCTGGAAAAAGTCGAGCTGACGGAGGATAACGCCAGCAGACTGGAGGAGTTTTCGAAAGAGTGGAAGGATGCCAGTGATAAGTGGAATGCCATGTGGGCTGTCAAAATTGAGCAGACCAAAGACGGCAAACATTATGTCGCGGGTATTGGCCTCAGCATGGAGGACACGGAGGAAGGCAAACTGAGCCAGTTTCTGGTTGCCGCCAATCGTATCGCATTTATTGACCCGGCAAACGGGAATGAAACGCCGATGTTTGTGGCGCAGGGCAACCAGATATTCATGAACGACGTGTTCCTGAAGCGCCTGACGGCCCCCACCATTACCAGCGGCGGCAATCCTCCGGCCTTTTCCCTGACACCGGACGGAAAGCTGACCGCTAAAAATGCGGATATCAGTGGCAGTGTGAATGCGAACTCCGGGACGCTCAGTAATGTGACGATAGCTGAAAACTGTACGATAAACGGTACGCTGAGGGCGGAAAAAATCGTCGGGGACATTGTAAAGGCGGCGAGCGCGGCTTTTCCGCGCCAGCGTGAAAGCAGTGTGGACTGGCCGTCAGGTACCCGTACTGTCACCGTGACCGATGACCATCCTTTTGATCGCCAGATAGTGGTGCTTCCGCTGACGTTTCGCGGAAGTAAGCGTACTGTCAGCGGCAGGACAACGTATTCGATGTGTTATCTGAAAGTACTGATGAACGGTGCGGTGATTTATGATGGCGCGGCGAACGAGGCGGTACAGGTGTTCTCCCGTATTGTTGACATGCCAGCGGGTCGGGGAAACGTGATCCTGACGTTCACGCTTACGTCCACACGGCATTCGGCAGATATTCCGCCGTATACGTTTGCCAGCGATGTGCAGGTTATGGTGATTAAGAAACAGGCGCTGGGCATCAGCGTGGTCTGAGTGTGTTACAGAGGTTCGTCCGGGAACGGGCGTTTTATTATAAAACAGTGAGAGGTGAACGATGCGTAATGTGTGTATTGCCGTTGCTGTCTTTGCCGCACTTGCGGTGACAGTCACTCCGGCCCGTGCGGAAGGTGGACATGGTACGTTTACGGTGGGCTATTTTCAAGTGAAACCGGGTACATTGCCGTCGTTGTCGGGCGGGGATACCGGTGTGAGTCATCTGAAAGGGATTAACGTGAAGTACCGTTATGAGCTGACGGACAGTGTGGGGGTGATGGCTTCCCTGGGGTTCGCCGCGTCGAAAAAGAGCAGCACAGTGATGACCGGGGAGGATACGTTTCACTATGAGAGCCTGCGTGGACGTTATGTGAGCGTGATGGCCGGACCGGTTTTACAAATCAGTAAGCAGGTCAGTGCGTACGCCATGGCCGGAGTGGCTCACAGTCGGTGGTCCGGCAGTACAATGGATTACCGTAAGACGGAAATCACTCCCGGGTATATGAAAGAGACGACCACTGCCAGGGACGAAAGTGCAATGCGGCATACCTCAGTGGCGTGGAGTGCAGGTATACAGATTAATCCGGCAGCGTCCGTCGTTGTTGATATTGCTTATGAAGGCTCCGGCAGTGGCGACTGGCGTACTGACGGATTCATCGTTGGGGTCGGTTATAAATTCTGATTAGCCAGGTAACACAGTGTTATGACAGCCCGCCGGAACCGGTGGGCTTTTTTGTGGGGTGAATATGGCAGTAAAGATTTCAGGAGTCCTGAAAGACGGCACAGGAAAACCGGTACAGAACTGCACCATTCAGCTGAAAGCCAGACGTAACAGCACCACGGTGGTGGTGAACACGGTGGGCTCAGAGAATCCGGATGAAGCCGGGCGTTACAGCATGGATGTGGAGTACGGTCAGTACAGTGTCATCCTGCAGGTTGACGGTTTTCCACCATCGCACGCCGGGACCATCACCGTGTATGAAGATTCACAACCGGGGACGCTGAATGATTTTCTCTGTGCCATGACGGAGGATGATGCCCGGCCGGAGGTGCTGCGTCGTCTTGAACTGATGGTGGAAGAGGTGGCGCGTAACGCGTCCGTGGTGGCACAGAGTACGGCAGACGCGAAGAAATCAGCCGGCGATGCCAGTGCATCAGCTGCTCAGGTCGCGGCCCTTGTGACTGATGCAACTGACTCAGCACGCGCCGCCAGCACGTCCGCCGGACAGGCTGCATCGTCAGCTCAGGAAGCGTCCTCCGGCGCAGAAGCGGCATCAGCAAAGGCCACTGAAGCGGAAAAAAGTGCCGCAGCCGCAGAGTCCTCAAAAAACGCGGCGGCCACCAGTGCCGGTGCGGCGAAAACGTCAGAAACGAATGCTGCAGCGTCACAAC
>NZ_JAFGYX010000045.1:0-12626 GCF_017491625.1 Pseudomonas sp. 50_B | reverse complement strand
ATGTTACAGGGCGGGGAACAGCGGGCGCCGACCCAGGCGCCCGCTGTTCCCCGCCCTGTAACATCTTTCGTTTGTGCGCCGCTTTTGCCTTTCTGTGCGACAGATCCCACATCCGGGACTCCCGTCGCCCTCCTTCGTAGTGTTAGCTTGGGAACGTTTCTGTCTGAAACATCAGACACTTCCCACTCATAACCTGCAAAGGAATGCCCTCAACAATGGATTTTTCTCTCAAGCACCTGGCTGCGGCCACCCTGATGCTCGCCAGCCTGTCCGCGTTCTCAAGCTTCGCCCAGGCCAATATCACCCCGCAACAGAGCGCGGCCATCCTCAAGTCCTTCAGTGACCACTCGGTCAGCGACTTCCGTCAGTTCCTCGGCAGCCTGGCCAAGAGCGAAGCGGGCAAGGACGCCAACCTGGGCCCGGCCATCAGCGCCTTTCTCGACAACAAGAGCCTGTCCGCCGAACAGCAGAACGAGATCCATCGCCTGCTAGGCCTCTACGCTCGGGTGAAGTACGGCAAGGCCGCCACCGAGACCCTGCGTGAACTGGTGGCCATTCCCACCTTCAACATCGACGGTGTGCCGCAGTACAAGAACCCCGAGTTTCTCAAGATCGCCGAGAAGATCCAGGGCCTGGCCAAGGCCTTCAACCTGAACTTTCGCAACATCGACAACCGGGTCTACGAGATCTCCCTGGACGGCACCGGCGACGAAGTGGTCGGTATCCACGCCCACGCCGACGTGGTGCCGGTCACCCCGGAAAACTGGGTCCTGGAAGACGGCACCCGCCTCGACCCGTTCAAGGTCACCCTGATCGGCGACCGCATGTACGGCCGCGGCACCGAGGACGACAAGAACGGCATCGTGGTCGCGCTCTACGCCATGAAAATCGTCAAGGAAGAGAAGCTGCCCCTGGCGCGCAACTTCAAACTGCTGGTGGACACCACCGAGGAAACCAGCGGCGACGCCATCCCCTACTACTTCGAACGCAACCCGACGCCCAACTACAACCTGGCGCTGGATGGCGGCTACCCGGTGGTGATCGCCGAGAAAGGCTACGGCACGGTGATGGCGACCTTTGCCCGGCGTGCCGCCGAAGGCAAGGGCGCGGAAATGACCGGGCTGACCGGTGGCCTGGCCACCAACCAGATTCCTTCCACCTCGGTGGCCACCTTCAAGACCGACACCCCCGCCGAACTGGTGGCCAGCCTGCAGCAAGCCGGTGCCGCCTATGCCAAGGCCAACGGCGGCAACTTCCAGGTGAGCGCCAAGGTGGTGGGCAAGGATGTGCAGTTGACCGTCACCGGCGTGTCCGCCCACTCCTCCGAACCCGAGTCCGGGGTCAACCCGGTGGCGCGGATGCTGGACTTCATCAACAGCCTCGACGGCAAGATCGCCCTCAAGCACAACGCGTTCACCGACGGTGCCCGCTACGCCGCCGACAACTGGGGCCTGGACTACCTGGGGAACAAGCTGGGCATCGGTTTCGCCGACGCCTTCATGGGGCCGCTGACCACGTCCCCGACCTTCGTCGGCGTGGATGACAAAGCCTTCAAGCTGGCGGTCAACCTGCGAGTGCCCAAGGGCAAGACCCCGGACGCGCTGAAGGCTGAAATCACCGACAAGCTGGCGGCCTGGAGCAAGAAGACCCAGGTGGCGGTGACGCTCGACACCTCCATCGCCGCGCCGATGTACCGCAACCCCGAAGGCGAATGGGTCAAGGCCTTGCTGGCGGTGGCCAGCGAGAACCTGGGCATGCAACACCAGTTCGGCACCTCCGCTGGCGCCACCTCGGTGCATGAACTGCCCAACGGCGTGCAATTCGGCCTGGCGCGGCCCGAAGTCAAGTACACCGGCCACACCGACAACGAGTTCAAGACCGTGGACCAGTTCCTCCTGGACTTGCAGATCGTCACCGAAATGGTCGGACGTATCGGGCAACTGCCCAAGCTTTGACACGCCTGTCGGACCCGCTGCAATGGCGGGTCCGATGGCCTTGTTCCGATTGATTGCCCAGCGCCTTCTATACTTGCACCCCATCAGCCATTGGGCAGGTTCCTGCCCGCTTTCCCGAACGTCATCAAGGTCGCGCCAGGCACTGACGAGGCCGTCATTGGGTCACGGAGCGTTCAATGAACAAGCTGGGTGTCCTCCTGCTGGCCTGTGCCGTTGGCTTGCTGGCACTGCTTGCGCCCCTGTCGCTGTCCCTCTACCTGGCCCAAAACCAGGGCCGCGAAGCGGTCATGTCCTCGTTGCACGAGGTGGCCAACGACGTTCTGGAGCGTGCCCGCCTGCAGCGCGCACAGATCAATACCGCCATCAGCCAGCTCAACCAGCAACCTCCTCAAGCCTTCTGTTCCAGCCAACAGCTCCAAGACATGCACAGACTGGTACTGGGCTATCGCTACATCGTGGGCATGGCCGGCATGGCCGGCTCGACGCTGCTGTGCAACACCCTGCAAGCCCAAACCGAACCCCTGGCGCTGGGCGCTTTTTCGGGGCCGGACCCCAGCGGCCTGCGCTTCTGGAACAAAGTACATCTGCCCGGTCTGCCGGATCAGGTGTTTACCCTGGTGGCCCGGGACAACTACGCTGCCATCATTCACCCCGACTTTGCCCTGGACCTGCTGAATCAGCAGTCATCGGTGTCCAGCGCCTTCCTACAAACCCGGCTGCGCAGCATCATCGGCCAGCGCGGCGTGGTGAAGGAGCAATGGGTACAGCGCTACAGCGGCGATGGCAAAGCGCTGGAATTCGAAGATGACGGCTACTTCGTCGTCATTGTGCCGGCGTCCAACAGCGAAACCGCGGCATTGGCCGCCCAATCCTCATCGGTGGTGGCCGAGCGGGTACGGCGCCTCGCGCTGATCATCGCGCCTTTGGGGCTGGTGCTGGGCCTGCTGTTGGCCGCTCTGGTCGCCTATCTGGCCCGGCGCCGCCTGTCCCTGAAGGGGGAGTTGCAAGCGGCCTTGGAACGCGACGAGTTTTTCATCGAGTACCAGCCCATCATCGACTTGCACAATGGCCGCTGCGTCGGTGCCGAGGCCCTGGCGCGCTGGCGCACCCAGGGCGGCAAGCTGATCAGCCCCAGTGTCTTCATTCCCATGGCCGAAGCCAACGGACTGATCCAGCGCATCACCGCCCGGGTCATGGAAATCGTGGTGCGCGATGCCGCGGAACTGCTGCGCGCCGATGAACGCCTGCACATCGCCATCAACCTTTCCAGCGAAGATCTGAAGACCCAGGACGCCGAACAGCGCTTGAAGAAACTCTCCGAAGAAGCCGGCATGGGACCGCGCAGCCTGATGGTGGAAATCACCGAGCGCGGCCTGATGGACCCCGACAAGTCCCGCGCCGTACTACTGGCGGTCAGGGCCAACGGTTTCCAGGTGGCCATCGACGACTTCGGCACCGGTCATTCCAGCCTGTCGTACCTGGCCACCTATGAGTTGGACTACCTGAAGATCGACAAGATGTTTGTCGACACCCTGGGCACCGACGCCCCCACCAGCCTGGTGACGATGCACATCATCGAACTGGCGCGCTCCCTAGGCCTGCAGATGATTGCCGAAGGCGTCGAAAATCCGCTCCAGCGCGACATTTTGCGCAAACATGGCGTGCAGTACGCCCAAGGCTGGCTGTTCGGCCGCCCCATGAGCATTCAGCACCTGCGGGAGTTCATCGATCAGCATCCGGGGGATGGGACCGGGGACGTCGCAGAGAGTCAGGCCGCCGGCGGCTTCAACGCCGGGTAGCTGACATCCCGCAGTACCGCGATGTAGCCGCCATAGAGATTCGCCGCAGGCAGCAACTGCCGCGCTGCCAGTTGTTCATGCAGGCGGCGCAAATGGTAGAACGGCACGCGCACATAGAGGTGATGCTCGATGTGGTAGTGAATCCCATGGGGGCCGAAGAAGAAGGTCTGCCCGTTCGGACGCACGATGCTGCGGGCGTTCTGGCTCTGGTCAGCATGGGCGGGCAAGCCGGCGTGCTCCATCAGCGCCCGGACCCGGCCCATCAAGGGCAGCAAAGTGATGGCCGGCAACAACCACAGACCCAGGTAGAGCCAGGGGTGCCCGAACGCACTCAGCAAGCCGAACAGCACGCCGTTGACCAGCAGCATTGAACAGATCTCCCAGGATACCTGCCCCGCAGACTTGTCGACCTTGGGCATGATGGCGCGGTAGTCACCCCGGACAAATTTGCAGACACTGATGAAGTAGCCCACCCCGAACAGGTCCGCCAGCAAGCGCCTGGCCAGCTTGCCCCGAGGCAGCGGGTAGTCCCCCATGCCAAACACCGCCATCACCGGGTCGTCATGCAGCATCGGCTGCCGGTGGTGCTTCAGGTGGCCGGCGCGGTAGGTAGCCATGGAAAGAAACAGCGGGCCAGCCGCCAACAGCTGACCCACGCCATCATTGAATGCCTGCCGGCGCAGGAGCAGGCCGTGGGCACTCTCATGCATGATCACCGCCAGGGCCAACTGGCTGCGGGCAATGATCAGCGCCGCCAACAGGTAGGTGACGGGATGCGGCCAGCGTGCGGCACAGATGAACGCGGCAGCGATCAGCAGCCAGTCGGCGAGCAGCGCCAGCATCCCGATCCAGGGCTTGAGGACAAACAGCTCAGCGGTCGGGACAAAGGCCTTGAGCGCCTGATTGTCGCCGGCGCGGGCATTAGGCTGGGACACGTGCATGGTTTCCTTGTCGTTGGGTGGCCAGGGCGCAGGCCAGGGCCAGCAGGAGGCCGCCTGCGACATCCAGCAGCGTGTGTTGCTTGAGGGTCAGGGTCGACAGGCAGATCAGCAGGCCGGTGATGCCGATCAGCCATTTGCCGGGGTGGGACCAGAGCGCACGGCAGGCCAGGCACGTTACCGCCACATGCAGGCTGGGGCAGCCGTTGGACGCCAGGTCCAGCTGCCACATGCGGCTCAGGCGCTGATGCAAAAAGGCATTGTCGAGGTTGCCAAGATCGGGCCTGGGCAGGTGCTCGGGGAACAGCCAGAAACACAGGAGGGCAATGGTGAAAGCCATCCCCGTGGCGTTCTTGAACACCCTGAACGCTTCAGCACTGGCGTAGGTCGCCGCCAGCAGCACGAAGGGAAAGAACAGCACGTACAGCCACCAGGACTGGGCAATGAAAGGAATCCATTCATCCAGCGGCGTGACCCAGGTGTAGCGCGGCGTGATCAGTCGCTGCACGCCGATGAAAATGCTCAGGCCCAGCAACAGTCCCAGCAGCGCAACCAGCGTCTGTCGATAGTTGGCTCTCGGGGTCGGGCTGGGCAAGGGATTGCTCATGGCTGCTCGCTTAGTGGGTGCAAGAGTGGATCACGGCCCACAGCGGCGCGTTCACAGGCTGAGCAGGCGGCTGACCCAGGCGTCGATCCGCCCCTGGGCCCGCGCCCGACCGGCAGCCGCTGTCGACTCGGTCCCCGCCGCTGCAGTCAGTTGCTGCGCCGCCGCAGTCACCTGGCGGCGAAAGTCCGCGGCGTCGCCGCGCCAGGTCACCACCCGATGCAGCAGCTGTAGCTGGGCGGCACGCGCCGCGTTGCTGGTCTGTTCGGGCTGATCGCTGAGCACCAGGAGGATCGGCCGCTGATAGACCCGAGCGATGGACAGTGCCGCCATGCCCGGCGCTGACACTATCAGCCGGGCCTGGGCGGCACGACTGGCCCAGTGCGGGTCGACCCCGAGCCAGCCGTGGCGCCCGGCATAACCCTCGCCCACCCGATGCGCGTCCAGGCCGGCGTCCTCCAGGCCCGCACCCAAGGCATCGGCCAGGCTGGGCTCGCTGAAATGCGGATTGAGGTACACCGCAGCCCCGGGGGCCGCAGGTTCCGGCATCACCGCCGCCAGGGCCACCGGAGTCGGCAGGCGATACAGCAACGGCGCCTGGGTGTCGTCCACTTCATAGGCGAAATCATGCTCGATGCGGGCTCGCGCCGCGTTGATCTGACGGTCGACAATCCAGCCGAACAACCGCCCGAACTGCCGCGGCCACATGCCCGCGAAATTGTTCAGCAACGCCACCTTGAGGCTCGCGCCGTACACGTGCACGACCTTGCGTCGCCATCCCGGCAGCATGCCCATGTACAGCAGCGCCGGATGGAAGGAGTCGTTGATCACCAGATCCACACTGCGCAGCCTGCGCCCCAGATGGAGAATGTCCCGCAGCATCCGCCCGGGACGAAACAGGTAATGGGCGACATTGCGATTGGTGGCGTGGCGCAGCATGTTCTGCTCGCTGTCGAACTGCACCGCATAGTGCCTGGACAGCAGCTCGGCCTCGATGCCGAAACGTTGCAGAAAGTGCTGCCCCTGCTCCGAGGTCGTCAGCACCTCGACCTGGGCTCCCGCCTCGCGCAGGGCATGCACCAGCAATTGCGCGCGCATCAGGTGGCCACGGGCATCGGCGGTCGCCAGGTAAAGAATCCGTTTATTCATCGGGCCGCGCTGCCCACACCGCCCAGGAACCAACCGGCGACGTACATGGCCAGGGCACCGGTCACGCCGAAACTGGCATCCACTGCGCGAATGTCCTTGAGCAACAGGTCCAGGTGTACAGACTCATGGGGCGCGACAATGCGGCGCAAGGTGTTCTCGCACAAGCGCACGTGGGCCTTCTCGTCGGCCAGGACCCGCGACAGCAACGGATACAGCTCATGCCCGGTGCCTATCACCGCACAGTGGCGGCTCAATACCCGCTGGGCCATCTGCTCGGCACAGAGCCCGGTGGCGTAGGCCGGCACCAGCAGGCCATGCTCGAAATGTGCCGCATAGCGATGGGCCAGGCGCTGCCAGCGGCGGATCTTGCGCCGGCTGAGCCAGTCCGGTTCCAGGCGCACCGAGCCGTCGTCGCCCAGGCCGCGCAAAGCGTCGGCAAACAGCGTCACATGGCGACGCTCATCGGCCAGGTGCTGTTGCACCTGACGCTCGAGCCAGGGCGGTGACTGGGGGAGCAAGTCTTCCAGCAGCGTGCGCTCGGTGGCGTCTTCGCCGGCCAGGTACATGCGCAACAACAAGCGCTCCCCGCGGGGGCTACGGTGCAGGCGCCGCAGCGCAGCGCGCTTGATGCGATCCACCAGGCGCGCCTGCACCGCCCCCAGGCCCTGGGCCTGAGGCATGCTCAGGCAGCTGAAGTCCGCCTCGGTGGCGACCGCTTCACCCCCACTCATTGCGCGGGCTGCGGGGCAGTGGCGGATGCCGTGGCCACCTGCTGGCTGCGGTGCCAGGCCAGGATCAGGCCGATAAAGCTGTCACGCATAAAGGCCGTTCCGGACGCCCCGGCATTGGCAAAGGGTTGTTCATGGCCGTTGTAACGCAGGTAGCCCTTGCCGTTGACCGCGCCCAATTCCAGGGTGTCGCGCTTGTTCAGGCCGCGTTGGCGCACCTCCTTGAGCAGAGGACTGTCCTCAAGGCCGAACACGAACAGTTGGCGCTGAACCACCCACAACGGAATCTGGCCGCTCAGGGCCTGCAGGTTAAGGTTCCAGGTGCCCGTTGCCAGCAACGCATCCAGCTCGCCAGTGCCCGGTTGCGTGGCGCTGAAACTGGCACGCATCACTGACTTGGACAGCCGCCCGACACCCAGGCCGATGGTGATGTCGTCGGCCGCCGGGTTCCGGGCATCGCTGGGACGCACGACCACGAAGTAACTGGCCACTCGCGCGGCGATTGACGGCTGCGCCAGGACCTTGCGCGCCTGCTCGGCGGTGAACAGCACTCGCTCGCCGGTGCCTTCGCGGACGCTGATCTGATAGGGGTCGAGGACGATGTCGCTGAACTTGCCGCGCACGGGCGAGTGCACATAGGTGTCGGACTTCCACTTCGTGCCCGAGCGCCGCAACAGCACCTGCAGGCTCAGCGGCACGCGCTGGCCATCGGCGGCGATGCCACTGCCGTGCAGCAGCACGTCGCCGATCACCGTCTTGCTGTCATGGTGGTCGTCAGCGCCAATCACGATGGCGTGGGTTTGCGGGTCGACGCTGGCCCGGGCATCTGCCACATCCAGGGCAATCCGGTTGCAGTCGCGGTCGGTGCTGCGGGTGACGGTCGCGCAGCCACTGTCCGAGGCGAAGTGAAACACCCCGCGACCACTGAACTCGGAAGGCGCGGCATTGGCCTGGCCGCTCAATGCCAACAGTGCCAGGCAGGCTAGGGAGTAGCCGAATGAAGCGAGCGAAGATGTTTTCATGGGGGAGTCCTGTGGGCACGCAGGCGGCGTGCGACGATACGGCACGACGGGGATCAATCCAGGTTGCGGTGATACGACAAGGCTTCACTGTGACCGGCGCTGCGGCGCCCGACACTGATGCCCATGCCACGCACCACAGCGCCAGCGGTGTCGAGCAACGACATGCCGATGACCACCAGCGTCGCCCCAAGACGTCGGAGCCCACGCAAGGGCGGCAAGTCCTGATGGTTGAGGGCCCGCAGGCTGTAGCCGAGGCGCCCGAGCATCACGCACAGCGGGCCGATCGGACCACTGCGCCCAAGCCACTGCAGCCAGCCCGGCATATAGGCGCGGACCAGATAGGGGGTCAGGCCGACGCTGTCACCGCCCCTGAGCCAGCGCAGCTTGAGCACTTCGCCCTGGCTGTCGGGCAGTCGATGCTCGGTATGGGCGCCTGGCGCATAGACCACCGCCACGCCCGCCGCTTGCAGGCGCAGGCCCATGACCTGGCAATGGGCGCGATAGATGCCATCCAGAGGCTCATAGCGGTACTGCTCGAAGGTGTCACAGCGAAAGGCCACGTTGTTGGCGTAGAAGTTACGCGTGGCGCCGCGGCGCAAGGGGCTGGGGAAGTACATGAAGTCGATGGCGGTCAGGGCACTGCCGGCGACGCTGGGCGCATAACTGGTACGCCCGGCAACCGCCAACGGCGCGTCGTCCTCGGCGAAAGGCACGAGCAACTGCTCCAGCCAATGGCTACAGGGAATGCAATCGGCATCAGCAAAGACCACGTACTGGCAGCGCCCCTGGTCGACCGCGTCGAAACCGACATTCTTGGCATCGTAGTAACCGGTGAGGGTATCGATCTCGACAAAGTCCAGTTCCCGTCCGGCCAGTGCACACAGGGCCTGGCGCGCCACAGGATCGAGGCCATCGTGGGTGATGACCCACTGGGCAAAACTCTGGGGTGGCAGACTCTGCCGGGCAAGGCGTGCGATCAGCCGCTTGAGGCTGTTCAAGGCCTCCTGTGCATCCTTGCCGCCACGCAGGTTGTTGGTCTCCAACACCAGCGCGGCATGGGCTGCGATACCTTCCAGGCGCTCGCGCCTATCGCTGCCGGGAGGCAGCTGCGACGTCCTGGTTGTCATTGCTTGGCTATCCATTTCACTGAATCTCTGAAAAAAGCGCGGCCACCCGGGGGCGCGACGGGCGCAATCACAGCATTATTCCCGAGATTATTCAAACGCCAAGTGCGCCCCCCTGTGATGGCCAACGCAGTCGCTGGACCCCGCTGCGATTCAAGACCCCGGATTCTTCAGGAGCACCATTGAAGTGCCCCCCACACAGTCGCTGGAATCTGTCCTGATGGAGCGATTGAATAAGGTATTCTTCGGCGCGAATCAGCTATCACTACTCTCGGACACGTTCGAGCGGGCGGAGCCCATGGGCATGAAACAGCATCACCCAGAAGTCTTTCACAAGATCACCATCCTCCTGAAACAGGACGATGACGGTTACCCACCCTGCGCTGCCGAATCCCTTTGGGGCATCAAACAAGGCGAAACGACCTACATCGTCGACAACACGCCCTATTACATTTATGGACTCAGCAAAGGCGACCTGATTGATACGCGACAGGAAAACAACGAGCTGATCGCTACCGTCGTTATTCAACAAGGAGGCCACTCCACCCTCAGAGTCTTCGCTGAAAATGCACAGGACAAAGCCAACATCATCAAGACACTGCAACAGTTGGGTGCCCACTGTTCAGTGACTCATAGCCTGTCGCTCTTCTCGGTTGATATAGCGCCAGAGTGCCGCTTCGAACCTATAGACGCCTACCTTTGCTCGATCGCAGACGATGACCAGATCGCCTATGAAGACGCCTGCCTGCAGCATCACGGGATCGACTTCGCACGACAATCGCAATGCTCATCCCTGGCATCGTTACCACGCATGACCCATTGAGCGGCCAGCTCAGTAGAAGGCAAGCGCCACGGCACTCCATGGCACGGTCTGAGAAGCCGTGACCGTGGCTCATCGATCAGCGCCAGCCCCCCTGCGCTCTTGAACACTTCGACGCCGATACCCGGCTAACGCGCCGCGCTTGCTTTGGGACCGCTCGCGATCAGGCTGGCGCCACACGCGGTTTTCATACCGTCAAGGGCCACCGCAATACCACCGACATCCAACAGGGCACTGCCTTCTGCAATAGGAAACACCCCTTTGCACAGAGGGCACACAACCTTGTGCCCGACACCCGCCATGGGTTTCCCGTTCAAGTCGGTCTGGCTGAATGCCTCAATCACAGTACCGCCATGACTGGTACTGTCCCCAAGTCGAATAATCTCCATGCCCACTCCTTAGCGACCTTAAAGGTCATCCATCCAATTGTCCTTGGGCCTCAGCTCGGCCAGAAACTCTTCCAGCGTGTAGTCCTCTTCCACAACCGGCATCCGCGATGCGGCAGGAGCAGCCGGCGCAGGGTTTACCGAGGCACCGTCATCACTGCTGGCGGTTTGGGGCATCAGGTTGATGCCAAATTTGTTGCCAACGGGCTTTTGCCCGGGTGTCGGCGAGGTGATGGTGATAAGGGTTGCTTGGTCCTTACGGCGCAGAGGCATGACCACGCTGGTATCGGCATTCAGATAACTGGCCATGGTCGCCAGCGCGATACCCACGAACGGCGAGGCGGCGCCGGTATCGCCCAGGCGCTGGGTCAGGTCGTAGCCCTCGCGGGAGTCGAGCAAGTCCAGAGAGCTGCGGGCAGCCATCAGCGCGGGAAGCAACTCGGCCAGAGGTGTGCTGTTCAGGCCGCCGTCGTAGAACACCCGGGCCGGCGCTGGTGCAACGGCGTCAGTGGCTTTGTTCCAGCCAGCGGCCAGTTGAGCGGTCAAGGCTTCGCGCTTGAGGCGCTCGCCGTTGTCCGGGCGCTGCAGGGAAACCGTGACCGGGCGATGAATCCGGGCCAGTACTGGCAAGGCATCCCACTGTTCAAAAGCACGCTCGGTCCAAGGTTGCGGGATGAATTCCGAAGGTTGGAATTCGACAGCAGGTTTACGCCAGCCCCAACCGGTGAACTCGGGATCGATCTTGTTCTTGTTGACCTTGGTGAAGGGAGCGTAATAGCGCAGCCACTCGACACGTTCGGGGCGGCCGACGACTAAGGCGACCATGGCGTCGGTGAGTTTGTCAGGTTGGCGTGGGCCCGCGACAGCCCCTAGCGATTTTAAGGAAATGTCCTTGCTTGATAGAGCGCCAGCCATATTGATGCCTTCAACGCTATAAACCAGAACAGCAGGAAGATCAGGGTTGTGCTCGAAAAGTCGGAACAGGTTTTCTACCAATGCTTCAGGAGTGTCGTTGCAGACAATTCCATCCTGAACATTTCGGATGCGATGCCAATGTAAGCCCGAGTCTGTCCGGTAACTATTCACCATACTGGTGAGCATTACTTGGGTTCTTTCAGGCCTGAACCGCAGGTTCGGTGTTTGAGGACTCCAACCACGGACAACCGTAATGGTGGGAATTGGCCACTTTTCTAAAAAATTGCGTAATCCCAGTTCCAATGCATCGGCTTTGCGTTTTGTATAAGCCATATTTTTATCATCGGCAGTCACCGGGTATTTCTTCGGGTCTATGGGCAGGATACTGCCGACATGCAGAGCCTCCGGCTCTCTCGCATTCTGCTCTTGCAAAGTTTTCCAGATATCTCCCTGGCGAAAAACATCCAGACTCACGCCAATGCTGAGCACATCCAGGGTTTCAAGGCGAGGCGACATGGTTGGGGCGCGGTAGCGAGTATTGGTGGGCATTGAAGCCGCCTCCTTGACAGGGATATTGGCAGTAACGGCCGTAGCAGGGCTGGCAAAACAGCGAACTGTTATCAATGAGATTTCGTCCGCTTCAGACTGATGACTGGCCACTAGCAAGCTGGCAATCAATAAACACTGGAATAAGCTGCGCATCAGGCTTTACCCCCAAAGCGGATGGGTTTGCCAAGTTTTTCTTCGCCCCATGTCTGGGCCCCTACTAAAGAGGGCATAGTGTCCCCGACCAAACTAGGTAGCGTCCCTGTAGTTCGATATTCAATCGTGGCATCGATTAATTTTCGGTTAGTGGCTTGCTCTTGTAGATAAAACGTTTCAATCGCTTCATCTGGTTGATCAGGAGCCTGATCATCTTGACCAGTTATGACCTCATCAGTCCTCTTCCAATCCAACCGCCAATCCGCCACCCGACACAAATACGCATAGAACGTCACATCATCCACGCTCTCACCTGCTCCAATCGCCACGTCATAGGCCAGAACTCGTCGACTGTGCTCCGGGTTATTCGGAATCCCCGAGTGAAACGACTGCGGCTCTTGATACGCCTCCCTTTGCAGGCGCAAACGAGCCTCATAGGGAGTCTCTCCACGCGTCACCAGGACCTGGCCATCACCCATCGCCC
>NZ_JAFGYX010000044.1:0-13395 GCF_017491625.1 Pseudomonas sp. 50_B | reverse complement strand
GGTCGGCGCCCGCTGTGGGTGGGGCAGGATCAGATGGCGGCGTCCCAAGGACGATCGCCATGCTCGTCCTTGATGCGGGTCGGCAGGCCCATCACGTCCAGCGCCTTGAGGAACGGCTTGGCCGCCAGTTCCTCGACGTTGACCATGCGTTGCACGTCCCACTCGCCACGGGCGACCAGCAGGGCGGCAGCCACTGGCGGTACACCGGCGGTGTAGGAAATGCCCTGGCTGTCGGTCTCGGCGTAGGCTTCTTCGTGGTCAGCCACGTTGTAGATGAAGACTTCGCGCGGCTGGCCATCCTTGGTGCCCTTGACCAGGTCACCGATGCAGGTCTTGCCGGTGTAGCCCGGGGCCAGGGAGGCCGGATCAGGCAGCACGGCCTTGACCACTTTGAGTGGCACCACTTCCAGGCCTTCGGCGGTCTTGACCGGTTGCTCGGAGAGCAGGCCGAGGTTGCGCAGCACGGTAAACACGTTGATGTAGTGCTCGCCGAAGCTCATCCAGAAGCGCACGTTGGGCACGTCGAGGTTTTTCGACAGCGAGTGCACTTCGTCGTGGCCGGTCAGGTACAGGTTCTGCGAGCCGACCACGGGCAGGTCGTCGGTACGCTTGACTTCGAACATGGTGTTGCTGGTCCACTGGCTGTCTTGCCAGCTCCACACCTGTCCGGTGAATTCGCGGAAGTTGATTTCCGGGTCGAAATTGGTGGCGAAGTATTTGCCGTGGGAACCGGCATTGACGTCGAGAATGTCGATGGAATCAATGCGGTCGAAATGTTCTTGCTTGGCCAGGGCGGCATAGGCGTTGACCACGCCCGGATCGAAGCCCACGCCGAGAATGGCGGTGACTTTCTTCTCCTGGCATTCCTCGAGGTGCTTCCACTCGTAGTTGCCGTACCAGGGTGGGGTCTCGCAGATCTTGCCCGGCTCTTCGTGGATCGCGGTGTCCAGGTAGGCCACACCGGTATCGATGCAGGCACGCAGCACCGACATGTTGAGGAACGCGGAGCCGACGTTGATGACGATCTGCGACTCGGTCTCGCGGATCAGCGCCTTGGTCGCTTCGATGTCCAGCGCGTTGAGGGCGAAGGCTTTTATTTCAGCGGGCTGTTTGAGGCTGCCCTTGGCCTTGACGCTGTCGATGATGGCCTGGCATTTGGAGATGTTGCGCGACGCGATAGCAATACGACCGAGTTCGTCGTTGTGCTGCGCGCACTTGTGGGCCACCACCTTGGCGACACCTCCTGCACCAATGATAAGAACATTCTTCTTCAATTTATTTACTTCTCCTCGTGTCTGTCCGCTCAGGAAAGGCTGGACAGGTAGTCTTCGAAACCAAACTCGCGCACCACGTCGATGCTGCCATCGAGTTGTTTCACGACAATGGACGGCATTTTCAGACCGTTGAACCAGTTTTTCTTGACCATGGTGTAACCCGCAGCGTCGATGAACGACAGTCGATCGCCGATGGCCAGCGGACGATCAAATTGGTATTCGCCGAAGATGTCCCCGGCCAGGCAGGATTTGCCACACACCATGTAGGTATGTTCACCCGTGCTTGGTGACAGCTTGGCGTTCAAGCGATAAATCAGCAGGTCGAGCATGTGGGCTTCGATGGAGCTGTCCACCACCGCCAGGTGCTTGCCGTTGTACAGGGTGTCGAGCACGGTCACTTCCAGGGACGCGCTCTGGGTGATGGCGGCTTCGCCCGGCTCCAGGTAGACCTGTACGCCGTACTTCTCGGAGAACGCCTTGAGGCGCGCGCAGAAGGCGTCCAGGGCGTAGTCCTCGCCGGTGAAGTGAATGCCGCCGCCGAGGCTGACCCATTCCACCTTGTGCAGCAGGTGGCCGAAGCGCTCTTCGATGGTGGTCAACATCTGGTCGAACAGGCCGAAGTCGCCGTTCTCGCAGTTGTTGTGGAACATGAAGCCGGAGATCTGTTCGATCACGCCTTCGATCTTCGCCGGGTCCCACTCGCCCAGGCGGCTGAACGGGCGCGCCGGGTCGGCCAGCAGGTAGTCCGAGCTGCTCACCTGGGGATTGACCCGCAGGCCGCGGACCTTGCCGCTGGAGGCATCGGCAAAGCGCTGCAGCTGGCTGATGGAGTTGAAGATGATCTTGTCGCAGTTGGCGAGCATGTCCTCGATCTCGTCGTCGGCCCAGGCCACGCTGTAGGCATGGGTTTCGCCTGCGAACTTCTGCCGGCCGAGCTTGAGCTCGTACAGCGACGAGGAGGTGGTGCCGTCCATGTACTGCTGCATCAGGTCGAACACCGACCAGGTGGCGAAGCACTTGAGGGCCAGCAGGGCCTTGGCGCCGGACTGCTCGCGCACGTAGGCGATCTTCTGCATGTTGCTCAAAAGCTTCTGCTTGTCGATGAGGTAGTACGGCGTCTTGATCATTTCAGGGTCTCCGGCAGGGCCAGCCAAAAAGGTAGGCATTGTGCCCTCAGTGCCTGCAGATCGAAAGCACGGAAATGCATTTTCGCCGGGTAATCATCTGAACGGCCAAACTGATCAGTCTGATGGCCGCGGGTCAGCGCCCGGACGTCCCCGACCACGGTCCGGCCTCGTGCAACCCGGGGCCGTAGGCCCTCGTGCTGCCTCGTTTTTTCTTATCCAGGGAGCACATTTTTAGTCATTTTCCTTCGCCGACGTCTGTCGCACCATCTGCTGCATCCGACTCACACCCGGGTTCTGAACCAGGTGTCCAGCGCTTGCGCTGACGCCCTTCGTCTTGCAGAAGGACACACATACATGACCGTAGAACAAATACAAGTGGATACCCTGGTGGTCGGCGCGGGCCAGGCCGGCGTGGCCATGAGCGAACACCTGAGCAAGCTCGGGGTGCCCCATCTGGTGCTGGAGCGCAGCCGCATCGCCGAGGCCTGGCGCACCGGACGCTGGGACTCGCTGGTGGCCAACGGGCCGGCCTGGCATGACCGCTTTCCCGGCCTGGAATTCGATACCCCTGCCGATGCCTTCCCGGCCAAGGATCAGGTGGCGGACTACTTCGAGGCCTATGCCCGCCGGTTCAATGCGCCGATCCGCACCGGTGTGGAAGTGCGCAAGGTGCAGCGCAATGTCGGACGCCCCGGCTTCACCGTCGAGACCTCCGAGGGGGTGATCCAGGCCCAGCGCGTGGTGGCCGCCACCGGACCTTTCCAGCGCCCGGTGATTCCGCCGATTGCGCCCAAGGATGCACGGGTTGAGCAGATCCATTCCGCCGCCTACCGCAATCCGCAGCAACTGCCGGCGGGTGCGGTGCTGGTGGTGGGGGCGGGTTCCTCCGGCGTGCAGATTGCCGATGAGCTGCAGCGAGCGGGGCGCCAGGTCTACCTGTCGGTGGGGGCCCATGACCGTCCGCCGCGTTCCTACCGTGGCCGGGACTTCTGCTGGTGGCTCGGGGTGCTGGGGGAATGGGATGCGGAGATTGCCAAACCGGGCCGGGAGCACGTGACCATTGCTGTCAGTGGTGCCCGCGGCGGCCAGACCATCGACTTCCGCGCCCTGGCCCATCAAGGCATCACCCTGGTGGGGCTGACCCAGGCCTTCGACGGTGAGCGCGTAACCTTCCGGGCGGACCTGGTGGACAACCTGGCCCGAGGCGACGAGAACTACCTGGCGCTGCTGGACGCGGCCGATGCCTATATCGCCCGCAACGGCCTCGACCTGCCGCCGGAGCCCGAGGCTCGGCAGCCAGTCCCTGATCCGCAGTGCGTGAAACAGCCGATCCTGGAGCTGGACCTGCTGGCGGCCGGGGTCACCTCGATCATCTGGGCCACCGGCTATGCCGTGGACTTTTCCTGGCTGCAGGTGGATACCTTCAGCGAACAGGGCAAGCCCCTGCACCAGCGCGGTGTGTCCCGCGAACCCGGGGTCTATTTCCTCGGCCTGCCCTGGCTGTCGCGTCGGGGTTCCTCCTTTATCTGGGGCGTCTGGCACGACGCCAAGCACGTCGCCGATCACATCGCGACCCAGCGCAAATACCTGGCCTACAGCCAAGCCCGGCAGTCCTCGACGCAGACTTCAGCGCAACCAGAGACACCGATCCGCAACCTCGACAGCGTGGGAGCCCACTGATGCCTACTCATACCCGTATTCGCATGTTCAACACCAAGGACACCTATCCCAACCAGTCCCTGGACAATGACCTGTGCCAGGCGGTGCGTGCCGGCAACACGGTGTACGTGCGCGGTCAGGTCGGCACTGATTTCGACGGTCGGCTGGTGGGCCTCGGCGACCCGCGAGCCCAGGCCGAACAGGCGATGAAAAACGTCAAGCAACTGCTGGAAGAAGCCGGCAGCGACCTGTCCCATATCGTCAAGACCACTACCTACCTCACCGACCCGCGTTACCGCGAGCCGGTCTATCAGGAGGTGGGCAAGTGGCTCAAGGGCGTATTCCCGATTTCCACTGGCCTGGTGGTCTCGGCCCTCGGCCAGCCGCAATGGCTGATGGAAATCGACGTGATCGCGGTCATTCCCGAGTGACCCCCGTGCGGTTGTTTCCAGCGGCGCCGAGTCGAGCGTCCATGCAGGCCCAGTGGGCCAAGGAGTTGCCATGACTTTTTCCATCGTTGGCCGCTGTGCCGAAACCGGCCAGTTGGGCATCGCCATCAGTTCGTCGAGCATCGCCGTCGGTGCTCGTTGCCCCTGGGTGCGAGCGGGAGTGGGGGCGGTGGCCACCCAGAACGTGACCCTGCCGGCCCTGGGGCCGCAGATTCTCGATCTGCTGGAGAACCACAAGCTCGATCCCGGCACGGCCCTGGACAAGGCCCTGGGCAGCAACGGCTGGAGCCAGTACCGCCAGGTGACGGTGATCGACGGCCAGGGGCGCACAGCGCTGTTCAGTGGCCAGCAAGCCCTGGGCCTGCACAACGCGCTGGCCGGCGAACAATGCGTGGCCGCCGGCAACCTGCTGGCGGGCACAGGCGTGATCGAGGCCATGGTCGAGGCGTTCGAACAGACGCCGGGGATTCTCGTCGAGCGCCTGCTGGCGGCCATGCACGCAGCGATGGCTGCCGGGGGCGAGGCGGGGCCGGTGCATTCGGCGGCGCTGAGCGTGGTGGACGACCTGACCTGGCCCATCGTCGACCTGCGGGTGGACTGGGCCGATGAAGACCCTATCGGCCAGTTGGCCGGCCTCTGGCAGGCCTATCGCCCACAGATGCAGGACTACCTGACCCGGGCCCTGGACCCCACGGCGGCGCCCAGCTACGGAGTGCCGGGCAATGAGTGAGCATTCGAGCCGCGAGCTGCTGGCGCGGTTGGTGGGTTTTGCCACGGTCAGCCGCGACTCCAACCTGGAACTGATCGGTTTTATCCGCGACTACCTGGCGGGCCACGGGGTGGACAGCGAACTGATCTACAACCCGCAGCGCACCAAGGCCAATCTGTTTGCCAGCATCGGTCCCGGCGATCGCAGCGGTGTGGTGCTGTCCGGGCACACCGACGTGGTGCCGGTGGATGGCCAGGCCTGGAGCGTCGAGCCGTTTGTCTTGAGCGAGCGGGAAGGGCGCCTGTACGGCCGTGGCACCGCCGACATGAAGGGCTTTATCGCCTCGGTGCTGGCGGCGGTGCCGGGCTTGGTCCGGCGAGAGCTGCGCATACCGATCCACCTGGCCTTTTCCTATGACGAGGAGGTGGGCTGCCTGGGCGTGCGGCCGATGCTCGAACGATTGCAGCAGCGCCGGCACAAGCCGTTGCTGTGCCTGATCGGCGAGCCCACCGAACTGCGCCCGGTGCTGGGCCACAAGGGCAAGCTGGCCATGCGTTGCCAGGTGCGTGGCGCGGCCTGTCATTCGGCCTATGCGCCATATGGGGTCAATGCCATCGAGTACGCGGCGCGGCTGATCGGCAAGCTGGGGGAGATCGGCGGCCGACTGGCCCGTCCCGAACACCACGACCCGCGCTTCGATCCGCCGTTTTCCACGGTGCAGACCGGCACCATCAAGGGCGGCCGGGCGCTGAACATCGTACCGGCGGACTGCGAGTTCGATTTCGAGGTGCGTACCCTGCCGGAGTTCGATGCCCAGGCCGTGGTGGATGAACTGCAGCGTTATGCCCAGGATCAATTGCTGCCGCAGATGCAGGCGGTACAGGCCGACACCGGGATCGCCCTGCAACCCTTGAGCGCCTACCCCGGGCTGGCCACCGCCGCCGACAGCGAAGCCGCCGAACTGCTGGCGTTGCTCAGTGGTTCGCGGGCGTTCGGCACTGTGGCGTTCGGCACCGAGGGCGGGCTGTTTCATCAGGCCGGTATCCCCACGGTGGTCTGTGGCCCGGGCAGCATGGACCAGGGGCACAAGCCGGACGAGTTCATCAGCCTTGAGCAGTTGCACGCCTGCGACGCCATGCTGCGGCGCCTGGGGGATTGGCTGGAGCGTCCGACCTGACCTTGCCCAGCGCTTGACGAGTCTTGTTTCACGCCCCAGGCCATCTTCCGGATGGCCTGGGCGTTGGCGTTTGTGCGGCCCGGCCCAGGACCTTGGCTACCGAGCTTTTTCATGGTGCCGGAGCATATTTTTAGTATTTTTCCTCTCGCTCGCGGTGACGCACCATCCTCCCTACCTACCTACCTACCTACCTACCTACCTACCTACCTACCTACCTACCTACCTACCTACCTACCTACCTAACAACCAGGCCGTTACCACGGTCGACGAGGGAGTGCAGCGTGTTCGATCTCGGTTACTGGCAGCAGCGAGCTGCCCGGCAAACATTCATTGACCAGGCGCTGATCGGCGGCCAACGGTTGTCCGCCCAGTCCGGCGCCACGTTCGATGCCATCAACCCCGCCACCAATCAACGCTTGGCCCGGGTCAGCGCCTGTGGCGCCGCCGAAGTGGACCTGGCGGTGGCCGCCGCGCGCCGGGCCTTCGACCAGGGGCCCTGGGCGCGCATGGCCCCGGTGGAACGCAAGAAGGTACTGCTGCGTCTGGCCGAGCTGATGCTCGCCCACCGCGAGGAGCTGGCCCTGCTGGAATCCCTGAACATGGGCAAGCCGGTGATGGATGCCTGGAACATTGACGTGCCTGGTGCCGCCAACGTCTTCGCCTGGTACGCCGAAAGCGTCGACAAGCTTTACGATCAGGTGGCCCCCGGCGCCCGCACCAGCCACGCCAGCATCAGCCGTGAAGCCCTGGGGGTGATCGGCGCCGTGGTGCCCTGGAACTTCCCCCTGGACATGGCGGCCTGGAAGCTGGCGCCGGCCCTGGCGGTGGGCAACTCGGTGGTGCTCAAGCCCGCCGAGCAGTCGCCGTTCTCGGCCCTGCGCCTGGGCGAACTGGCCCTGGAGGCCGGGTTGCCGGAAGGGGTGCTCAACGTGGTGCCGGGCCTGGGCGTCGAGGCCGGTCGCGCCCTGGGCCTGCACCCGGATGTGGATTGCCTGGTGTTCACCGGCTCCACCGAAGTGGGCAAGTATTTCATGCAGTACTCGGCCCAATCCAACCTCAAGCAGGTCTGGCTGGAATGTGGCGGCAAGAGCCCGAACCTGGTGTTCGCCGACTGCCAGGACCTGGACCTGGCCGCCGAGAAGGCCGCCTTTGGCATCTTCTTCAACCAGGGCGAGGTGTGTTCGGCCAACTCGCGGCTGCTGGTGGAACGCAGCATTCATGACCCGTTCGTCGAACGCCTGCAAGCCAAGGCTCGGGACTGGCGGCCGGGCAATCCCCTGGACCCGGCCAGCCGTGCCGGGGCCATGGTCGATGCCCGCCAGACCGCCAGCGTCATGGGCTATATCAAGGGCGCCCGGGAGCAGGGCGCCGAGCTGGCGTGCGGCGGCCGGCAACTGATCATCGATGGCAGCGACAACTACATCGAACCGACCATTTTCACGGGCGTGGATCGGCAGATGACCCTGTTTCGCGAAGAACTGTTTGGCCCAGTGCTGGCGGTGACCGCCTTTGACCACGAGGAACAAGCTGTAGCGCTGGCCAACGACAGCGTCTATGGCCTGGCGGCGTCGCTGTGGAGCGATGACCTCAACCGTGCCCACCGGGTGGCCCGGCAGCTGCGGGCCGGCACGGTGTCGGTGAACACCGTGGACGCCCTGGACGTCACCGTGCCCTTTGGCGGCGGTCGGCAATCGGGGTTTGGTCGCGACCTGTCGCTGCACGCTTTCGACAAGTACACCCAACTGAAAACCACCTGGTTCCAGTTGCGCTGAGCCATGCCTTGCGACCTGCTCGCCAGGTCCAGTGCCGCGCCGTCAGAGCGCGTCTTTACCTGCCGCTTCGGCGGCAGGCCCACAACAATAAAAAGCGGAGTGTGTGCCATGACTGCAAGTGTCTCCATCGGGGCTGCAAGCCCCCTGCAACGCGGCGGTTTGCGCCGGGTCCTGGGCCTGGGTTCGCTGGTCTCGGTAGCCGTCGGCCTGGTGGTGTCCCAGGGAGTGATGGTGCTGATGCTGCAAGGGGCGGGAATGGCCGGGCTGGGCTTCTTCATGCCCCTGCTGCTGGCCTATCTGATGGCCCTGACCTACGCGCTGTCCTTTTCCGAACTGGCGCTGATGGTGCCTCGGGCCGGCAGCTTGAGCAGCTACACCGAAGTGGCCATCGGGCACTTCCCGGCGATCCTCGCCACCTTCTCCGGCTACATGGTGGTGGCGATGTTCGCCCTGTCCGCCGAACTGCTGCTCCTGGACCTGATCATCGGCAAGGTCTACCCCGGCGCGCTGCCGCCGATGCTGGTGGCCTATGGCGTGCTGGGCACCTTCACCTTGCTCAATCTGCTGGGCATTGACGTCTTCGCCAAGCTGCAGACGGTCCTGGCGGTGGTGATGGTGGTGATTCTGCTGACCCTGACCCTGGGCCTGGGCGCCATCGGCAGCGCGCAGGCGGATCTGCAACTGCCGCTGGATCAGGGCTGGAACCCGATGGAAGTGGGGGCGCTGGCGCTGGCCGCTATGGCCATCTGGGGCTTTGTCGGTGCCGAGTTCGTCTGCCCGCTGGTGGAGGAAACCCGCAACCCGGAACGCAATATCCCGCGCTCGATGATCATTGGCCTGAGCATCATTTTCCTGGTGATCACTCTGTATTGCCTCGGCGCACTGCTGTGCATTCCCCGGGAGCAACTGGCGAGCAACCCGCTGCCGCATTTCCTCTTCGCCACCTCGGTGTTCGGTGAGGCCGGCAAACTGTTCCTGGTGGGTGCGGTGATCACCGCGACCTGCAGCACGGTCAATTCGTCCCTGGCGGCGCTGCCGCGCATGCTCTACGGCATGGCTCAGAACGGCCAGGCCTTTCCCCAGTTCAAGCGCCTGAGTCCGCGCACCCGTACGCCCTGGGTGGCGGTGTTGTTCATTGCCGCGCTCACGGGCCTGCCGATCCTGCTGCTGGGCCAGGACCCGGATTCCATCAGCCTGCTGCTGTTGGCCGCGGCCCTGGCCTGGCTCTTGGCCTACATCATCGTGCACATCGACGTGATCGCCCTGCGACGTCGCTACCCCGAGGCGCCACGGCCGTTCCGTTCACCCTTCTACCCCTGGCCCCAGGTGCTGGGCATCGTCGGCATGCTGTTTGCGATCTATCACGTCTCACCGTCGCCGCAGATGACCGCGCGGATCTTCGGCAGCGCCGGGGTGGTGCTCGGGGTGATCTCGGTGATTGCCGTGCTCTGGATCAAGCTGGTGATGCGCAAGCCACTGTTTGTTCCCGAGCCGCTGTTGCCCCTCGAACCGGGGCTCGCTGCAACCTCTTCCCTTGAACCCACTTGCCGTGCAGGAGAATGACCATGAGCGCTTCCAACCCTCAGCCAGACAACGCCCCGCAACGCAGCACCCAGGACTACCAGGCCGCCGACGCCGCGCACCATATCCATGCCTTTCTCGACCAGAAGGCGCTGAATGCCGAAGGCCCGCGGGTCATCGTCCGGGGCCAGGGCCTGCACCTGTGGGACAACGACGGCAAGCGCTACCTGGACGGCATGTCCGGCCTGTGGTGCACCAACCTGGGCTACGGCCGCAAGGACCTGGCGGCCGCCGCCAGCGCCCAGCTGGAACAGCTGCCGTACTACAACATGTTCTTCCACACCACTCACCCGGCGGTGGTGGAACTCTCGGAGTTGCTGTTCAGCCTGTTGCCGGGGCACTACAGCCACGCCATCTACACCAACTCCGGCTCCGAGGCCAACGAGGTGCTGATCCGCAGCGTGCGTCGCTACTGGCAGATCCTCGGCCAGCCGCAGAAGAAGGTGATGATCGGCCGCTGGAACGGCTATCACGGCTCGACCCTGGCGGCCACCGCCCTGGGCGGGATGAAGTTCATGCACGACATGGGCGGGTTGATCCCGGACGTGGCGCATATCGACGAGCCTTACTGGTTCGCCCACGAAGGCAACCTGACGCCCGCCGAGTTCGGTCTGCGCTGCGCCCGTCAGCTGGAAGAAAAGATCCTCGAACTGGGGGCCGAGAACGTCGCCGGTTTCATCGCCGAGCCGTTCCAGGGCGCGGGCGGCATGATCTTCCCGCCGGACAGCTACTGGCCGGAGATCCAGCGCATCTGCCGCCAGTACGACGTGCTGTTGTGTGCCGACGAAGTGATTGGCGGTTTCGGCCGTACCGGGGAATGGTTCGCCCACCAGCACTTCGGTTTCGAGCCCGATACCCTGTCCATCGCCAAGGGCCTGACCTCGGGCTACATCCCCATGGGCGGCCTGGTGCTGAGCAAGCGCATCGCCCAGGTGCTGGTGGAGCAGGGCGGGGTGTTCGCCCACGGTTTGACCTATTCCGGGCACCCGGTGGCGGCCGCCGTGGCCATCGCCAACCTCAAGGCCCTGCGCGATGAAGGCGTGGTGAGCCAGGTCAAGAACGACACCGGTCCCTACCTGCAGCAATGCCTGCGCGAAGTGTTCGGCAAGCATCCGCTGATCGGCGAGATCCAGGGCACCGGGCTGGTGGCGGCCCTGCAGTTCGCCGAGGACAAGGCCACGCGCAAACGCTTTGCCAACGAGAACGACATCGCCTGGCGCTGTCGCACCCTGGGCTTCGAAGAAGGCGTGATCATTCGCTCGACCTTCGGGCGCATGATCATGGCCCCGGCCCTGGTGGCTACCCGCGGTGATATCGATGAGTTGATCGACAAGACCCGGCGCGCGGTGGAACGCACGACCCAGGAAATCGAGGCCGGGCAACTGCCAACGGCCTGAGGGCTGCTGCTGGATCGAGCGCTTGTCGGCGCTGTTAAAACACAACACCCCGCCAGAGTCGGACTCTGGCGGGGTGTTGTTTTGTTGCCGTGGCTCAAGGGGAGCCATTTCCATCTGTGGGGTTCAGCCCTGGGCCACTAATCTGTGGCCAGGGTTCAGAACGTGTCGTTCAGAACTTACCGTTGAGACCCAGGCGGAAGGTGTCGTTGCGTTCGTCCGAGCCCAGGGCGGTCTTGTACGAGACGCCCAGTTGCCAGGCGCGTCCCAGGTTGAAGTCCACGCCCATGTCCAGGCTGGCGAAATCGCTGTCCAGGGCATCGGGTTTGAGCCGGTACAGGGTGCCTTCGTCGCCCTGGTCGGTGTAGCGCATCTTGTAGTCACTGCTGTTACTGAAGTTGTGGCCCCAGGCCAGGCCGACCTTGGGCGTGACCACACCGACAGGGGTCATCAGGTCGTAGCCCGAGCGCACGCCGAGGTAGGAGGTGAAGTTCTGCTGGCGCTGCTCGTCGTAGGACAGGCCATAAATGCCGCCGCCACTTTCACGGTAGGCGTCCAGGCGGGTGGTGCTGGCATTCAGGCGGCTGTAAGGGGTCAGCGACAGCGGACCCTGGCGGTACTCGTAGCTGGCGGTCAGGGAGGCGAACAACTGGTCGGCATCCCGCGAGCCACGGGCATAGTCATCGGCACTGCCGGTGATGTAGCGGCGTGAGTCGAAGCTGATGCGGTTGTAGCCCAGCAGGCCGTCGACATACACCTGCGGGGCCAGGTTCAGGCTCAGGTAGGTGGCAATGCCGATGGCGTCCGCGTCGCTGCGGGTGTGGTTCTTGCCGATGTCACTACGGTCGTTGCCGTAGCCGAAGCCGATCCCGGCAATGGCCGTGGGCGACAGGCGATAGTCGACCCCGGCGCTCAGGCCCAGGGTGGTAAAGCTGTTGTCCCGGGCGCCCCGTGCGTGGGTCGAGCCGACGTTGACGAAGCCGTCGCTCCAGAACGCCAGGGCATCCTGTTGGCAATTGTCTTTGAGGGCGGCAGCGGCTTCGCGTTTTTCCTGCTCGGTCTGGTTGGCCGAGGCCCCCAGTTGGTCCTGGACGGCCTTGGCGATCTCGCCCAGCGGCACCTCGCGGCCTTCCTTGCGCAGGCTGGCGTTGAACGAATTGCGGTCGCAACTGATCTGGTGCAGTTGCTCCAGCCGCCGGTTGAAGTTGTCCATCTGGGTGCTGGCAAAGCGTTCCGCGGCCCGGGTCTGGGCGTTGAGCAGGCCAATCACTTCGGCGTCCTTGGTGGGGTCCGAACGTTCCTGGATGGTGAAGGTGACGGTGCTCGAGGCACTGGAGCCGCTGCCGTTTTGCAGGCTGAAGCTGACGATCGCGGTGCCGGCGAAAGCGGCCGACGGTACGAAGCGCATCGAGAACGGGCCCATCATCCTCGCCTGGCCGGCCGAGGCCGGGGTGACCGAGCCCAGGATGGCCTGGGTGAATGGACCGCCGGTAGCGCCTTGGGTCAGGTCGACGGTGGCTGACTGGCCCGCAGCGAGGATCTGGCTGGAGGCGGGCACGCTGATTGCCACCGCGGCGATGGTGATCGAGTAGGCCTGGGAGCCGGTAGCGCCGTTGGCATCGGTGGCGGTGATGGTCAGGTTGGCAGTGCCGCTGGTGCTGGGCGTACCGCTGATCAAGCCGCTGGCGGTGTTCAGGCTCAGGCCCGCCGGCAGGCTGCCGCTGCTGATGCTGTAGCTGTAGGGCGCCGTGCCGCCGGAGACACTCAGGGTCGCGCTGTAGGCACTGCCCGCGGTACCGGCGCCGAGGGAAGCTGGGGTCAGCACCAGGGTCGGCGCGCTGACGGTGATGGTCACGGTGGCCGGGCTGGAAGTGCCGCTGGCGTTGGTGGCGGTGTAGGTAAAACTGTCGGAACCGGAGAAGCCGGCAGTCGGGGTGTAGGTGATGCTGGTGCCGCTGGCGGTGGCGGTGCCATGGCTGGCCGCGCTGGCGACGGCGACGCTGGTGGCCGCGCCACCGCTGAGGTTGAGAGTGATCGGGTTGGTGCTGCTGTTGGCCGCCACCGTGGCGCTGACGGCGCCGGCCACCGGCGCCTGGACGCCGATGGTGATCGAGTAGGCCTGGGAGCCGGTGGCGCTGTTGGCGTCGGTGGCGGTGATGGTCAGGCTGAGGCTGCCGCTGGCCATTGGTGTGCCGCTGATGGCGCCGGTTGCAGTGTTCAGGATCAGGCCGGCCGGCAGGCTGCCGGCGGTGA
>NZ_JAFGYX010000043.1:0-13923 GCF_017491625.1 Pseudomonas sp. 50_B | reverse complement strand
GCGGCATCGTGGTTTACACCGCGTCGGTCACCGCACCAGTGACTGGCTCACCAGTAGTAGTGACCCTGTCCAACGGTCAGACCATCACCATCCCGGTCGGTGAAAGCCAAGGTTCGGTGAACTTCACTGCACCGAACGACGCTCTGGCCGGCGGTAGCTCTCTGAGCACCACCATCACCAAGGCTGACGGCGGTAACTACGAGAAGCTGGAGATCAACGACAAGCCGGCTGAGACCTCGGTTACCGACACCCCTGACACCACCACTCTGAGCCTCTCGGCTACTGAGTCTGTGGCTGAGGGTGGTTCGATCATCTACACCGCCACCTTGACCAATGCCGCTGGTACGCCAGTGACCGTGACCCTGTCTAACGGTGCGGTGATCACCATTGCTGCCGGTGCCACTTCCGGCACCGCCACCGTCGCGGCCCCAGCCGATGACGTCTACAAAGACGCTGGCAAGGTTGAAGCCACCATCACCAAAGCGGACGGCGGCAACTTCGAGAATCTGGTCACCAACCCAGCACCTGCCGTGACTGATGTTACCGATACCATCGACACCAGTACCGTTTCGCTGACTGCTACGCCAAGCGTCGCTGAAGGCGGCATCGTGGTTTACACCGCGTCGGTCACCGCACCAGTGACTGGCTCACCAGTAGTAGTGACCCTGTCCAACGGTCAGACCATCACCATCCCGGTCGGTGAAAGCCAAGGTTCGGTGAACTTCACCGCGCCGAACGATGCCCTGGCTGGCGGTAGCTCCTTGAGCACCACCATCACCAAGGCTGACGGCGGCAACTACGAGAAGCTGGAGATCAGCGACAAACCGGCTGAAACCTCGGTTACTGATACGCCAGACACCACCACTCTGAGCCTGAGTGCTACTGACTCGGTAGCAGAAGGTGGCTCCATCGTTTACACCGCGACCCTGACCAACGCCGCTGGCACTCCGGTCACCGTGACCCTGAGCAACGGCGCGGTGATCACCATTGCCGCTGGCGCCACTTCCGGCACCGCCACCGTCGCGGCCCCAGCCGATGACGTCTACAAAGACGCTGGCAAGGTTGAGGCCACCATCACCAAAACGGATGGTGGCAACTTCGAGAACCTGGTCACCAACCCAGCGCCAGCTGTGACTGATGTCACTGACACTATCGATACGTCGACTGTCAGCCTGACCGCGACCCCGAACGTCGCCGAAGGTGGAACCGTGGTGTACACCGCGTCGGTTTCGGCTCCGGTGACCGGCTCGCCGGTTGTGGTGACCCTGTCCAATGGCCAGACCATCACCATTCCGGTCGGTGAATCCTCCGGCACCGTGAACTTCACCGCTCCCAATGACGCCCTGGCTGGCGGCAGCTCCCTGAGCGCCACCATCACCAAGGCTGACGGCGGCAACTACGAGAAGTTGGAAATCAGCGACAAGCCAGCTGAAACCTCGGTTACCGATACGCCAGACACCACCACCCTGAGCCTGAGTGCTACTGACTCCGTGGCCGAAGGCGGGTCCATCGTTTACACCGCAACACTGAGCAACGCGGCCGGTACTCCAGTCACCGTGACCCTGAGCAACGGCGCGGTGATCACCATCGCTGCCGGCGCCACCACTGGCACTGCCACCGTCGCGGCGCCAACCGATGACGTTTACAAGGACGCTGGCAAGGTTGAGGCCACTATCACCAAGGCCGAAGGTGGCAACTTCGAGAAGCTGGTGCCAAACACCACACCAGCGGTGACCGACGTTACCGACACCATCGACAACAGCACCGTCACGCTCAAGGCCACGCCTTCGGCTGCCGAAGGCGGCAACGTCACTTATACCGCCACCGTTAGCGCTCCTGTGACCGGTTCGCCCGTCACCGTGAACCTGGCCAACGGTGAGAAGATCACCATCCCGGTCGGCGAGACCACCGGTTCGGTGAGCATCAGCGCGCCGAACGATGTACTGGTCGGCCACACTCCGCTGACCAACTCCATCACCAACGTCAGCGGCGGCAACTACGAGAACCTGGTGGCTGACAAGACCCCGGTCAGCACCACCGTAACCGACACCGTCGACACCACCAGTGTCAGTCTCAGTGCCACCGGCACTGTGGCCGAGGGCGGTTCCATCGTTTACACCGCGACCCTGAGCAATGCTGCAGGCACTCCGGTTACCGTGACCTTGAGTAATGGTGCAGTAATCACCATTGCTGCCGGCGCCACCACTGGCACTGCCACCGTCGCGGCGCCAACCGATGACGTTTACAAGGACGCTGGCAAGGTTGAGGCCACCATCACCAAGGCCGAAGGTGGCAACTTCGAGAAGCTGGTGCCAAACACCACGCCAGCCGTAACCGATGTGACTGACACCATCGACAACTCCACCGTCACGCTCAAGGCCACGCCTTCGGCTGCCGAAGGCGGCAACGTCACTTATACCGCCACCGTTAGCGCTCCTGTGACCGGTTCGCCCGTCACCGTGAACCTGGCCAACGGTGAGAAGATCACCATCCCGGTCGGCGAGACCACCGGTTCGGTGAGCATCAGCGCGCCGAACGATGTACTGGTCGGCCACACTCCGCTGACCAACTCCATCACCAACGTCAGCGGCGGCAACTACGAAAATCTCGTGGCCGACAAGACCCCGGTCAGCACCACCGTGACCGACTCCGTCGACACCACCAGTGTCAGCCTCAGCGCCACTGGCACCGTGGCTGAAGGCGGTTCGATCATCTACACCGCGACCCTGACCAACGCAGCCGGTACTCCGGTGACCGTCACTCTGAGCAACGGCGCGGTGATCAACATCGCCGCCGGCAACACCACCGGTACCGTCACCGTTGCGGCGCCGGCTGACGACGTCTATATCGACGCCGGCAAGGTCAATGCCTCGATCACCAGCGCCACCGGAGGCAACTTCGAGAAGCTGGTGCCGGACACCACACCAGCGGTGACCAACGTGACCGACACCGTGGATACCACTTCGGTGGGCATCACCGGCAGCACTTCGGTCACTGAAGGCCAGACCGCCAGCTACACCGTGAGCCTGACGCATCCGGCGCAGACCGAAGTCACCCTGAAGATCAGCTACAGCGGCACCGCCACTGACGGTTCGGACTTCAGCGGCGTGTACACCGTGAAGATTCCGGCCGGCGCCAGCAGCGCCAACTTCAACGTCGCCACCATTGACAACAAGATCACTGAAGGCACCGAGAACTTCACGGTCAAGATCGATTCGGCCAGCGGCGGTAACTTCGAGAACCTGGTGGTGGGCAGTAACAACAGCGTCACCACCTCGATCATCGACAACGATGCGCCACCGGTCATCGACCTGGACGCCAACAACTCCAGCGGCGCCACCGGTGCCGACTACAAGGTCACTTTCACCGAAGGCACCACGGGCCCTGGCGTGTCGATCGCCGACACCGACCTGAGCATCACCGACCCGGACAGCACGATGCTGACCGGCGCCACCATCGTGCTGACCAACCGTCAGCCGGGGGACTCGCTGAACCTGGGCAACAGCGTCAACGGCATCAACATCAATGCCAACAGCAAGGACGGCTCGATCACCCTGACCCTGTCGGGCAACGCGACGCTGGCCGACTACATGCAACAGATCAAGAACATCACCTTCACCAACAACAGTGAAGACCCGAGCACCACGCCACGGACCATCACCGTGACCGTGACCGACGGCGGCAACTACTCCAATGTCGCCACCACCACGGTCAATGTGGTGGCGGTAAACGACGCCCCAACCGCCACCGGCGGCGCCGTGACCGGCAGCGAAGACAGCCCGCTGGCCCTGACCTGGTCCAACTTCGGCGTCAGCGACGTCGACAGCCCGGCTGCCAACCTCGGGGTGAAAATCACCCAACTGCCAGGTGACGGCAAACTGCAATACCTGGACGGTTCGACCTGGAAGGATGTGGCCAACAACCAGACCTTCAGCAAGGCCGATATCGATGCCGGCAAACTGCGCTTCACCCCGGACGCCAACGAATCCGGCACCAATGGCTACGGCGGCAGCGGCGTAGGCAACCAACAGGCCGATTACGCCCAGATCAAATTCCAGCCAACTGATGGCCAGGCCCTGGGCAGCACCGGTACGGTCACGGTCGACATCACCCCAGTGGCCGATGCCCCGACCCTGAGCGTGGCGGGTAACAACGTCAACTCGGTCGGTCTGCTCAAGGAAGTCTGGACCGGCCTCAGCGGCCTGGGCACCGACGGCAACGGCGCGTCCGCCAGCACCCTGAAATCGGTGATCGACGCCGCCGGCACGCCCAACAGCAGCAGCCTGGCGACCAACGTCCAGTCCGACGGCAACATCACCCCGGGCACCGCATCGAAGACCTCCGGCCTGATCTACCTGGAAGCCGGCAAGGCCTACACCTTCTCCGGCACCGGCGACGACAGCCTGCTGGTGACCATCGGCGGCAAGAACGTGGCCAGCACCACCTGGGGCGCGGGCGGTAACCTAAACGGTACCTTCACCCCGACCACCAGCGGCTACTACACCATCGATATCTACCACCACAACCAGAGTGGTCCGGGCAGCTACGACGTCAACCTCTCGGTCAACGGCGGCGCCGCGGTAGACCTGAGCAACGCCGGCGTGCCGCTTTACACCGGCGTCACCGACCTGACCAACGCCGGAGTTTCGGTGTCCGAGCTGCACGGCACCAACGGCGAGGGTTACTACGACGGCTACAAGCTCAACGAAGGCGGCGAAGGCGGCAGCGTGCATCTGTCGAAGATCAGCACCGGCCTGACCGATACCGACGGTTCGGAAACCCTGAGCGTGAAGATCAGCGGCATTCCTGCAGGCTCCGTCCTCAGCGATGGCGCCGGGCATACCTTCACCGCCACCGCGAGCTCCGGCGAAGCCAACGTCACCGGCTGGAACCTGGGCAACCTGACGGTCACCCCGCCGCCGTACTACAACGGCACCTTCAACCTCAACGTGACCTCGACCTCCACCGAGTCCCTGGGCGGTTCTGCCAGCACTTCGGCGCAGATCCCGGTCAAGGTCTACCCGGCAAACTACAACGCGATGGTCGCCACCGCCGACGACGATACCGTTATCGGTACCGACGGCAACGACATCGTGGTCGCCGACATCGGCGGCCTGACGGTGGTCCCGGGCACCAACTACAACATCGCCTTCATGGTGGACACCTCGGGCAGTATGAGCAGCGCCTCGATCACCGCGGCCAAGAACTCCCTGACCTCGGTGTTCAATACCCTGAAGAACAGCATCGGCAGCGCTGGCTCGGGCACCGTGAACATCTTCCTTGCCGACTTCGATACCCAGGTCAACAAGTCGGTAGCGGTGAACCTCAACGATCCGAATGCCCTGGCCCAACTCAAGGCCGTGCTGGATTCGATGGCTTCTGGCGGCGGCACCAACTATGAAGACGTGTTCAAGACTACGGCCAACTTCTTCCAGAGCAGCCAGGCCACCGGCAATACCAATGCCAAGAACCTGACCTACTTCATCACTGACGGCCAGCCGACCTTCTATCAGAGCGGCGAGCAGACCAATCCGACGCTGTACGGCAACGTGCGCCTCGATGACGTGGTGACCACCAGCAATTACAAGCTGGGGGATACCTTCAGCAAAACCATCGACAGCGATCACATTCTCAGCGTGAGCAGCAACGGTACGGTCAAGCTTCAGACCTACAGCACCAATTGGTGGGGCCAAGGCTCTTGGAATACTGCAACCTTGGGCACCCTGCATGCCCAGGGCGACGGCACCTACGAGCTGTCGAACCTGGCCGGCTCCGGCAGCAGCACCGATTACTACACCTCCACCAACTCCAGCAGCGGCTTTGCCTTGCTCAGCGGCCTGTCGAACGTCGAAGCCATCGGTATCAATAGCGGCGTCAGCCTCAACGACCTCAAGCCATACGACAGCGATGGCAAGCCGCAGACCAACATCGACCCGAACGATCTGGCCAATTCGATCATCGGTCACACCGAAGCCACCATGCCGGGGGCCGACAAGGTCAGCGGCGGCGACGGCAACGACATCCTGTTCGGCGACCTGGTGAGCTTCAACGGCATCGCCGGCGAGGGTTACCAGGCCATGCAGGCCTACGTGGCCGAGCAGAACGGGGTCGATGTGAGCAAGGTCACCACCAGCAACGTGCACCAGTACATCACCGAGCACTACAAAGAGTTCGATGTGTCTGGCAGCCATGACGGCAACGACACCCTGCTGGGCGGCGCCGGCAATGACATTCTCTTCGGCCAGGGCGGCAACGACACGCTGGACGGCGGCAAGGGCAATGACATCCTGCTGGGGGGCACCGGCAAAGACACCCTGATCGGCGGCCAGGGCAACGACATCCTGATCGGCGGTTCAGGTGCCGATACCTTTGTCTGGAAGGCCGGCGATACCGGCAATGACGTGATCAAGGATTTCAAGGCCAGTGAAGGTGACCGTATCGACCTGCGGGATCTGCTGCAGGGCGAGAGCGCCAGCACCATCGACAACTTCCTCAAGATCACCACCGTGGACGGGGTCTCGACTCTGCAGGTCAGTTCCGAAGGCAAGCTCAACGCCGCCGGGGGCCTGGCCAACGCCGACGTGACGATCAAGCTGGAAGGCAACAACTGGTCCAATGCCAACATCAACTCGTTGATCGCCGGTAGCGACCCGACCATCAAGATCGATCACAACAACAGCTGATCGGCTCCTGGCAGCCACCCCTGGCGGGTGGTTGCCGGGTCCTGGCCAACAGCCTGCGCCGTGACGATTGTCGCGGCGCACCGCATACTCGCGCTCTGAATGCTGCGCTGGCCTATGCTGCTGACAGCCGGATGCCTAAAAAAGCCTGAGGGATTTGCCATGTTCTACGTGCAACGCGATGCGCAAGGTCAGCTGATTCGCGTGGAAGCCGCCGCTTACGCCGAGGCTACCGAGACGCTGCCCGCCGATCACCACGAGATCCAGACCTGGTACGCCAACGAGGCGGTGGAAGTCAGTCTCAAGCAGCTCAAGCAGAGTGACCTGGAAATGATCCGGGTGCTGGACGACCTGATTCAGGTCCTGACCAGCAAGGGCGTGATTCGCGTCACCGACCTGCCGGCGGCGGCTCAGGCCAAGCTGATGGATCGCACCCAGGCCCGTGAGGCCCTGGGTGGACTCAGCCGGCTGATCAATGATGATGAAACCGGTTTGATCTGAAAGCCCCTCGCCTACAGGAGCCGGCTTGCCGGCGGATGCACGTTCAAGCCCAAGGTGCTGGCTCGCCGAACAGTTGCCCCTGCACGCCATACAGCCCCATCTCGCGAATCACCTGCAGCTCGCCCTGGGTCTCGACCCGCTCGGCAATCAGCGGCAGGTCGATGCTGTGGGCAGCCCGCTGGATAGCTTCGATAAACAGGCGTTTGTCGCTTTCCTGATCGATGTCGCGGATGTAGCTGCCGTCAATCTTCAGATAGGCCAGGCCCAAGCGCGCCAGGTTGCCGATCATGCTGAAGCGCCCGCCAAAGCGTTGCAGGCTGAGGGAGAAGCCCAGTTCCCGCAGGCGCCGGGTCAACTGTTCCAGCTGAATCTGCTCAGGCAGCTGTTCTTCACCAATTTCCAGGGTCAGGCGCGGCCCCAGATCAGAGTGCTGGCGCAGAATCTCGAATACCCGGTTCAGGGCCTGAGGATCTTCCAGGGTGGCTGCCGACAGGTTCAACGCCAGGCAGTGGTCATGTCCGACCATCTGCTTCAACACCTGTTCCAACATCAGCAGATCCAGGCGCGACGTCCAGCCAAAGCGCTCCAACCAGGGCAGGAAGCGCCCGGCCGGGATGGTCTGGCCCTGCTCGTCCAGCAACCGCGACAACACCTTGTAGTGCAGCACCAGCGTGGTGTCCTGGGCCGCCACCACCGGCTGGAAATACAGCTTGAAGCGCTGCTCCGACAGCGCCCGGTCCAGCAGCCGGTGCCAGGCATGGTGATCATCCCCGACTTGAGCTCCGCCCCCCTGATCCAGGCAGGCCCAGTTGGTCTCGCCCTGGGCTTCGGCCTGGGCCAGGGCCTGATCACCGAGGCTGAGCACCGCTTGTGGCGAATCTCCGTGAGCAAAGGCCGCCAGACCGATGGTGGCTACTGCGGCAACGTCGGTGGCGCCGGTGGCATGCAGGTTGCCCAGAGCGCTGTCCAGGCTTTGGGCCAGCTGGATGGCTTCCTCACGCACCAGGCCGGGCGCCAGTACGGCGAATTCGCCACCGCGGACCCGGGTCACCAGGTTCTGGGTTTCGGGGTACTTGTTGCACTCGCGCAGCAATTGCTCCCCCACCGCTTGCAGCAGTTGGTCGGTGCGCTGGCCCCCCAGACGCTGGTTCAGGCCAGCCAGGTCCTTGACCCGCAACAGCAGCAGGTAACCGGAACTGGCCTGCTCCGGGTTGCTCACCCGGGCATGCAGCTGCATTTCGAAATAACGCCGGTTGGCCAGCCCGGTCAGGCTGTCCTGGTACGACTCGATGCGCAGTTTTTCACTGCGCTCGGCCTGCTCCTGGAACAGCGCCTTGAGCTTCTCGACCATCTGGTTCATCGCCTGCACTACCCGGCGCAGTTCCGGGGTTCGGGGCAGTTGCGGCAGGCTGAGGAACTCGCGGCGGGCAATGGCATGGGACTGCTGGACCATGTAGTCCAGCGGCTTGAGCTGGCGCCGCAGCAACAGGGCACCGAGCACCGCGCTCACCGCGCCGCAGATCAACAGCCAGCCCAGGCTGCCCAGGGCGCTCTGCCAAAGCTTGGCCACGGCGAACATCGGATGGCTGAGCACCTCGACCCGCGCGGCCTGCTCCCAGCCGCGACTGACGATGGCGTCGCCGCCGGCAGGCTCAAGGCCGATGAGCTTGACGAACCACTGGGGCACATTGCTGACTTCCGGGATGCCGTTGCGCTCGACGATGGTCTTGTCGGTGGCCAGGTCCACCACCCGGATGCTGGCGTAGTAGCCGCTGTCGAAGATCGAACTGACCATCAGTTCGACCATCGCCGGATCGTCGATATTCGGTGTCAGCGACAAGGCCAGGGCCGTGGCCGCGTCCTGGGCATGGGAGCGCAGCTGATTGACATACTGGGTGCGCGAACTTTCCAGGCTGACCATGAAGCTGCCGCTGAAGGCGACCACCAGGAACACACAGATTGCGATCAACAGTTGTTTGAACAAAGACATCTGAGCTCGTGCTCCTAGTTAGTCGTCTCGACCGGAAAACCTTCGGCCTGCATTTTTTTCAACACGTCCTGCCAACGGGACAGGCGCTTGGTATCACCGACCCGCTTGTTGCCTTTGGCGCCCGGCAGCCATAACCCTTCGGCATTGAAGGAATACACCGGCAGCAGGTCGGTTCGCTCGCTGGCCGGGCGGATCGAGTCCTCCAGGCTATCGAGCACCAGCGGCATGGCGTCCGCCGTGGAATAGTAGGTCAGGACCATGTGCGCGCGGTTCTGGCGCAAGGCCTTGACGTAGGTGATGCGCAGTTTGTCACTGGACACCCCGAGACGCCGCAGGCTGAAGTACTTGGCAATCGCATAATCCTCGCAGTCGCCAGCGCCCTTCCATAGCGCCTCGATCGGCGTCTCCCAGTAGTCCACCTGACGCCACAGATCGATATCTTCCATGTAGCGCATGTTCTTATTGAAGAACAGGTTGACCACTTTCAACTGCTCGCGCTCGGACACCTGCTTCTGCGTGGCCAGCAGGTGCTGCCAGGCATCGATACGTTGCTGACCTTCGCCCAGGGGACCGTAAAGCGCCGTGGCACGGCGGCTGATCAGGGAAAAATCCCAGTCGGCGTGCAGACTGCCCAGCAGCGCGCCAGCCAGCAGCAGTGCCGAGCAGAACCAGCGCAAGGTCCGAAAAAGAGCTAAACGTGCCGCCAATGCAATGAGTCCATGGGAGCTGTCGTAAATCGGCTGATGGTGAAGGCTGGCCCGACAAAAAACAATGGCACCTTACAATCACCGGCCACCAGGGAAGGGCCTGCATTCAACACTCAGAGAATAGCGTCAAGTGGCATTTGCGTTGCCGGCGACAGCCCATGAATTTCACCAGTGGCCACGTGCATTCAGCCGCGCCAGCCACTATGTTAGAAACCATTCGCGGACTGGGACGTCCCCCTCCAACGGCCTCTTGTCCGCAACGAGATCCCGCCCACGGGCCACCTTGCTTAAGGAAAAGCTGTGTACACCGACACCCGACAATGGACGCTGGTGATCAACTCAGGGCACGCCACCCGCATACGCCTGATCTGCTTTCCCCAGGCCGGGGCGGCAGCGGAGCAACTGCGGGTGTGGTCCAACAGCCTGGCCGATCACATCGAGCTGGTGGTGATCAACCTTCCGGGGCACGGCCCACGCCGCGACGAAGCGCCCTGTGACAACTGGCCGAGCCTGCTGGAAAACACGTTCGCCGCCCTCAATCCCTGGCTCGACAAGCCCCATGCGCTGTTCGGCCACGGCCTGGGGGCACTGTTGGCGTACGAAACCTGCAAGTACGCCCAGGAGCGGTTTCCACAGCAGACCCGCCACCTGTTCGTCTCTGGCTGCCGCAGCCCTGACAGCCTGCCCCGTCGGCCTTTGCTGCACTCATTGCCCATCGAGGCATTCCGCGAAGCGATCCTGACTCTCGGCGCCAGCCCCCTGGAGATGCCCCGGGGGCAAAACGACCTGCAATCCTACGAACGTTTGCTGCGCAACGGCCTGAAACTCTTCGAAACCTGGTACGACACCTCCAGCGGCTGCCTCGACATACCGCTGACGGCTTTCTATGGCAGTGAGGACCCGCTGGCGACAGCCAACCATATGCTCAACTGGCGAGAGTTCACTGGGCGCGAATTCGAACTGATTGAAGTGGCCGGCAACCATTTCTTCATCAAGTCTCAGCGCCAGCGCCTGTTGCAGGTGATCAACACGCACCTGGGGCTGCTGGGGGAACACCTGGCCTGAACGCCGCCCATGAAAAAGCCCGCTCTGCTGTGATGCAGGAGCGGGCTTTAGGGGCGGTCCCTGATGGCCTCAGATCTTGAAGCTGTCCACCAGTTGCTTCAGGCGGCTGGCCTGCTGCGACAGTGCATCACAGTCCTTCAGGGTTTCATTGAGGTTGGCAACGCCCTGCTGGTTCAACAGGTTGATCTGGTTGATGTCGACGTTGAGGGTCTCCACCACCGCGGTCTGTTCCTCGGTTGCCGCAGCCACCGACTGGTTCATGCCATCGATCTCGCCGATCCGCTGAGTCACGCTGATCAACCGTGCACCGGCCTGGTTGGCCACTTCGACGCTCTCTTCGCTGGACGCCTGGCTGGCATTCATGGTCGAGACCGCCTCGCGGGACCCGACCTGCAGGGAGGTGATCATCTTGTGGATCTCTTCCGCCGACTCCTGGGTACGGTGGGCCAAGTTACGCACCTCATCGGCTACCACGGCGAAACCACGGCCGGCTTCACCGGCACGGGCCGCTTCGATGGCGGCGTTGAGGGCCAACAGATTGGTCTGCTGGGAGATGCCCTTGATCACATCAAGAATGTGCCCGATGTTGTCGGTGCTGGCATTCAGAGTCTCGATCTGGGTGCAGGACAGGCTGATCTTCTGCGACAGCTCGGTCATCGCCTGGATGGTCTGCTCCACCACTTGGCGACCGTCGTCGGCCTGCTCGCTGGCGCCACTGGCGTGTTGCGAGGCATCGGCGGCGTTGCGGGCGATTTCCTGGGTGGCAGCACCCAGTTCGTTGATCGCTGCGGCCACGCTGTTGGTGCGGGCGCTCTGCTCGTCGGAACCGATGATCGATGCATTGGACGATGCCATCACCCGTTGCGACAAGTCATGCACCTGGCGAGTAGCCGAGGACACTTCGGAAATCGAGGCGTGAATCCGTTCCACGAACTGGTTGAACGAACTGCCCAACTCGCCGAACTCGTCCTTGCTTTCCACGACCAGACGCCGGGTCAGGTCGCCTTCGCCCTGAGCAATGTCCTGCATCGCCCGGCCCATGGTGATCAGCGGGCGCATCAGCACCTGGATCAGCAGAGTCAGCAATACCGCAATCACCGCCACAGCGATAAACATGGCGATCAAGGCAGAAGTACGGAACTGGCTCAGTGGCGCGTAGGCCTTTTCCTTGTCGATGGACAGGCCGATGTACCATTCGGCATTCGGCAGACCGGTCACCGGGGTGAAGGAAAGGATGCGTTCCTGTTTGTTCAGGACCACTTCCTGGTTGCCGCTGGCGATCCGTACGTTGGCGCTGGGATAGATGTCCTTGAGGTTCTTCATCACCTGGTCTTTGTCCGGGCTGACGATCACCTGACCGTCGGCGCTGACCAGGAAGGCATGGCCCAGGCCGCCGAAGTCCACCGAGTTGATGATCTTCACCAGGGTTTCCAGGCTCAGGTCGCCACCGACCACACCGAGTAATTCTCCCTGCTTCTTCACCGGCATGGCGATGGTGACCACCAGACCGCCGACAGCCGCCATGTAGGGCGGGGTCAGCATGGTTTTATCGGCGGTTACGGCCTGTTTGTACCAGGGCCGCTGACGCGGATCGTAGCCGTCGGGCATCTTCGCATCAGGACGCTGGGTGAAGGTGCCATTGGCCTGGCCGACATAGGTGAACTGGAAGTTCGAGGTGAAGGCTGGCTGATCCACCAGGCCCGGGAAGTCTGCGTTGTGACCTTGGTGGGCAACGTTCTGCGCCAGGTTCTCGAGCACCAGGATTCGCCCGCTCATCCAGTTCTGCACGCTGCTGGAGGTGAGCTCACCGGCCTGCTGGATGGAGGACTCGAGGTTCTGTCGGATAGTGTTTCGCTGCAAGTAGTCGTTGTACAAAGTGAACAACGCAAAAGCCAGAACCACTACGCCGGAGGCGGCCAAAAGGATTTTATGGCTGAACTTGAGATTCATTTCATGGGACTTCTTATGCCGAAAGTGGGGATGCGTCCGTAAAGCAACATTCCATGTAACAGTGCAGGCGACATTCTCCGGCCGCTCTACTTTGGTGCACACATGTCTTATCAGTCTTTCGGCAAGAATCCCCGAACCCTTAGAGATTTATCTGAATTACTTGTCTGAACTTGCCGATTCCCGCCGAACGGCATGCCAGAGCGTCCGCCGCGCATTTTCAGATGACCGACAGCTTGCTGCTCACAGCCAAATCGATAACCCCTCCACAACAGCCCGACTAATTGTCATTTGTGGCAATCAGGCCGGCAGGCCTCCATGTCATCAAGCAAGTTCGCCGTCCAGATCAGCAGGGCACTCAGCGCCCACTTCTGGTGGAGAGCCGGCATGCCTTCCTCAACTCTATGAAGCATACGGAGCAGCGCCACTACTGGCACCCGGAGCGCTGGTGGACCGAGTGCAGACCGAATATCCAAGGCTGCAGGAGTATCCACAAGAGGCCGGACACTGCGTTGCTGGCAGTTTGTACCACGTACGGAACTACCACCCGCAGGCGTTATGCCAAAGCCATTGGGTGCTTTATCTAGATTCGGTCAGTGCTCAAGCGCTTTGGGGGGAACCTGCGGCTTACAGAGAGAACCTGGTGCCGTTTCTGCTTGAATTCCACTGCAACCCTGGTCTTGCCCGGCAATTGTGGGCTGTGGCTGATGGCATTTATATCTGGTGGTGCAAGTTGATTGCCCGCAGGAGCGGCAAGCGGCGTAGAGTCCGGCGTTAAGGATAGAGTCGAACGTTGGTAATAGCCGTCTGTTCAAGGCAGCTACAGGTACTCTGCAGGACCTTGTGACTTGATTACCCAGACTTTATCGAGCGCAAAAACAAAACCCCTGTCTGCGTCAGCAAACAGGGGTTTTGGAATTTAATCTTGACGATGACCTACTCTCACATGGGGAAACCCCACACTACCATCGGCGATGCATCGTTTCACTTCTGAGTTCGGGATGGGATCAGGTGGTTCCAACGCTCTATGGTC
>NZ_JAFGYX010000042.1:0-16550 GCF_017491625.1 Pseudomonas sp. 50_B | reverse complement strand
ACTGTGGACGGTAGCCTTTGAAGAACGGAGTATGACGGCCGCCTTCTTCCTTGCTCAGAACATAAACCTCAGCGGTGAACTTGGTGTGCGGCTTAACGGTACCTGGCTTAACCAGAACCTGGCCACGCTCAACGTCGTCACGCTTGGTACCACGCAGCAGAACGCCGCAGTTCTCGCCAGCACGACCTTCGTCGAGCAGCTTGCGGAACATTTCAACGCCGGTGCAGGTAGTCTTCTGAGTATCGCGCAGACCAACGATCTCAACTTCTTCCTGGATGCGAACGATGCCACGCTCAACACGACCAGTTACCACGGTGCCACGACCGGAGATCGAGAATACGTCTTCGATTGGCATCAGGAACGGCTTGTCGATTGCACGCTCTGGCTCTGGGATGTAAGTGTCCAGAGTTTCTACCAGACGCTTAACAGCGGTGGTACCCATTTCGTTGTCGTCTTGACCATTCAGGGCCATCAGAGCCGAACCGATGATGATTGGAGTGTCATCACCTGGGAAGTCGTAAGTGCTCAGCAGATCGCGCACTTCCATCTCAACCAGTTCCAGCAGCTCAGCGTCGTCAACCATGTCAGCCTTGTTCAGGAAGACAACGATGTACGGAACGCCTACCTGACGGGACAGCAGGATGTGCTCACGAGTTTGTGGCATCGGACCATCAGCAGCCGAGCAAACCAGGATCGCGCCGTCCATCTGGGCAGCACCGGTGATCATGTTTTTGACGTAGTCGGCGTGACCTGGGCAGTCAACGTGCGCGTAGTGACGAATGTGCGAATCGTACTCTACGTGTGCAGTGTTGATGGTGATACCACGAGCTTTTTCTTCTGGAGCGCTGTCGATCTTGTCGAAGTCAACACGAGCCGAACCGAAAACTTCGGAGCAAACGCGAGTCAGAGCAGCAGTCAGAGTGGTTTTACCGTGGTCAACGTGACCGATAGTGCCAACGTTGACGTGCGGTTTGTTACGTTCAAATTTTTCTTTAGCCACGACAATTAACTCCTAGCCTAAAGGGGAGACTGAATCAGCCTTGTTTTTTAACGAGAGCTTCGACGATGTTCGACGGAGCTTCGGCGTATTTGGAGAATTCCATGGAGTAGCTCGCGCGACCCTGAGACATGGAACGAACGTCAGTTGCATAACCGAACATTTCACCCAGTGGAACTTCAGCACGGATAACCTTGCCGGACACCGAGTCATCCATACCCTGAATCAGACCACGACGACGGTTCAGGTCACCCATCACGTCACCCATGTAGTCCTCTGGGGTTACTACTTCAACCTTCATGATCGGCTCGAGCACAACGCCGCCACCCTTTTGGGCCAGCTGCTTGGTCGCCATGGAGGCCGCCACCTTGAACGCCATCTCGTTGGAGTCGACGTCGTGGTAGGAACCATCGAACACGGTAGCCTTCAGGCCGATCAGCGGATAACCGGCAACGACGCCGTTCTTCATCTGCTCTTCGATACCCTTCTGGATAGCCGGGATGTATTCCTTAGGAACCACACCACCAACAACTTCGTTGGTGAAGACCAGACCTTCGGTGATGTTGCCGTTCGCATCGACGTCCGGCTCCGAGAAACGGATCCAGCAGTGACCGAACTGACCGCGACCGCCGGATTGACGAACGAACTTGCCTTCGATCTCGACGTTGCTCTTGCTGATCTTCTCGCGGTACGAAACCTGCGGCTTGCCGATGTTGGCTTCGACGTTGAACTCGCGCTTCATGCGATCAACGAGGATGTCCAGGTGCAGCTCACCCATACCGGAAATGATGGTCTGACCGGTCTCTTCGTCGGTCTTGACGCGGAACGACGGGTCTTCCTGAGCCAGCTTGCCCAGTGCAATACCCATCTTTTCCTGGTCCTGCTTGGTTTTCGGCTCTACCGCTACCGAAATCACAGGCTCAGGGAAGTCCATACGCTCAAGAATGATCTGCTTGTCGAGATCGCACAGAGTGTCACCAGTGGTGACGTCCTTCATGCCGATCAGGGCAGCGATATCGCCTGCACGTACTTCCTTGATCTCTTCACGCTGGTTGGCGTGCATCTGCACCATACGACCAACGCGCTCTTTCTTGCCCTTGACCGAGTTGATCACGGAGTCGCCCGAGCTCAGGAAGCCCGAGTAAACGCGCACGAAAGTCAGAGTACCAACGAACGGGTCGGTAGCGATCTTGAATGCCAGAGCCGAGAACGGTTCAGCATCATCAGCGTGACGCTCGTCGTAATCCGCCTCTACCAGCTCATCCTTCGGCTTCTCGATGAGATCCGGATGGATACCTTTGATCGCCGGGATCTCGGTAGGTGCAGGCAGGAAGTCGATAACGGCGTCGAGAACCAGGGGAACACCCTTGTTCTTGAACGAAGAGCCGCAGACAGCCGGAACGATTTCGCTAGCCAGGGTGCGCGCACGCAGACCAGCCTTGATCTCTTCTGGAGTCAGGTCACCCTCTTCAAGGTACTTGTTCATCAACTCTTCGTTGGCTTCAGCAGCGGCTTCAACCATGTTGGAGCGCCACTCGTTAGCCAGGTCCAGCATATCGGCAGGAATTTCTTCCTCGCGATAGGTAGTACCCTTGTCGTCGTCGTTCCAGTAGATAGCCTTCATCTTGATCAGATCAACCTGACCTTCGAAGTTATCTTCAGCGCCGATAGCCAGCTGAACCGGAACCGGGGTGTGACCCAGGCGGTTTTTGATCTGACCAACAACACGCAGGAAGTTAGCGCCGGCACGGTCCATCTTGTTCACGTAAACAACACGTGGAACGCCGTACTTGTTGGCTTGACGCCATACGGTTTCAGACTGAGGCTCAACACCGGAAGTACCGCAGAACACAACGACCGCGCCGTCGAGTACGCGCAGCGAACGCTCTACTTCGATGGTGAAGTCTACGTGGCCAGGGGTATCGATAACGTTTACACGATAGTTATCGTATTGGCCGCGCGAACCTTTCCAGAAGGTAGTTACAGCAGCGGAGGTAATGGTAATACCCCGCTCCTGCTCCTGCACCATCCAGTCGGTGGTAGCAGCGCCGTCATGCACCTCACCCATCTTATGGCTGAGACCTGTGTAAAACAGGATCCGCTCGGTAGTGGTAGTCTTGCCCGCGTCAACGTGGGCACAGATACCGATGTTACGGTAGCGGTTGATTGCTGTAGTACGAGCCATAAAGCCCTCGCAAAATGAATGATGCTGAGATTAGAAGCGGTAGTGCGAGAAAGCCTTGTTGGCTTCAGCCATACGGTGAACGTCTTCACGCTTCTTAACTGCAGCACCTTTGCCTTCGGCAGCGTCCAGCAGTTCGCCAGCCAAACGCAGAGCCATAGACTTCTCGCCGCGCTTGCGGGCGAAGTCTACCAACCAGCGCATTGCCAGAGCGTTACGACGGGACGGACGAACTTCGACCGGAACCTGGTAAGTAGCACCGCCTACACGGCGCGACTTCACTTCGACCAGCGGAGCGATGGCGTCGAGAGCTTTCTCGAAGATTTCCAGGGGATCGCTGTTCTTGCGCTCTTTAACTTTTTCCAGCGCGCCATAAACGATACGCTCGGCAACGGCTTTCTTACCGCTTTCCATTACGTGGTTCATGAACTTGGCGAGGATCTGGCTTCCGTATTTCGGATCGTCCAGAATCTCACGTTTGGCTGCTACGCGACGTCTTGGCATTGATAAGCCCTCAAACGGTCTTCAGGTTAGCTCGGGACAGTTGATCCAATGGACGCGTGCCCGACCTTACTCTTATCGACTCAATATAATTAAAAACTGCAAAACGGCCGATTACTTCGGACGCTTGGTACCGTACTTCGAACGACCTTGGTTACGACCTTTAACGCCGGAGGTATCCAGGGAGCCGCGAACGGTGTGGTAACGAACACCTGGCAAGTCTTTTACACGGCCGCCACGAATCAGTACGACGCTGTGCTCTTGCAGGTTGTGGCCCTCACCACCGATATACGAGGAAACCTCGAAACCGTTGGTCAGACGCACACGGCATACTTTACGCAGTGCCGAGTTAGGTTTTTTCGGCGTAGTGGTATACACGCGAGTGCACACGCCACGACGTTGCGGGCAGTTCTGCAGCGCAGGCACGTCGGATTTCTCGACGATACGCTTACGCGGCTGACGTACCAGCTGGTTGATAGTTGCCATCTACTAGCTCCACTGTTGTCTTTCGACATAAACAAAATGGCAGAGCACAAGCTCCACCAAATTTAGGGGTACAAGAGTCTAAAGAGGATCTTGCCCCCAGTCAAGGCAAGGCCCCGGGCTCCCCGATCAGCGAACCTCGACAAAAAGTGTCTCGATTCTCAATCGGAAAAACCGGGGCCCCATCTCAATCTATTGCAGACCTCAGTTACCGCTGGAGTTCAGCGCTTCAGTCAGTGCTGCTTCGACTTCGCTCGCGCTTACGCGCAGAGGCTTGTCTGCATCACGACGACGCTTGCGCTCGCTGTGGTAAGCCAGGCCGGTACCGGCCGGGATCAGACGACCCACAACCACGTTTTCCTTCAGGCCGCGCAGGTAGTCACGCTTGCCGGTCACTGCCGCTTCGGTCAGTACACGAGTGGTCTCTTGGAAAGAGGCCGCCGAGATGAACGACTCAGTGGACAAGGACGCCTTAGTAATACCCAGCAATACGCGGGTGAACTTGGAGATGAACTTGTCTTCAGCGCTCAGACGCTCGTTTTCTACCAGTACGTGAGTCAGTTCCATCTGGTCGCCCTTGATGAAGCTGGAGTCGCCAGACTCGGCAATCTCAACCTTACGCAACATCTGACGCAGGATGGTCTCGATGTGCTTATCGTTGATCTTCACGCCTTGCAGACGGTAAACGTCCTGGATCTCGTTGACGATGTACTTGGCCAGCGCACTTACACCCAGCAGACGCAGGATGTCGTGTGGATCGCTCGGGCCGTCGGAGATAACTTCGCCGCGGTTCACTTGTTCGCCTTCGAAGACGTTCAGGTGACGCCACTTCGGAATCAGCTCCTCATACGGATCGCTACCGTCGTTCGGGGTAATGACCAGGCGGCGCTTGCCTTTGGTCTCTTTACCGAACGCGATGGTGCCGCTGACTTCAGCCAGAATCGAGGCCTCTTTCGGACGACGAGCTTCGAACAAGTCGGCAACACGCGGCAGACCACCGGTGATGTCACGGGTCTTCGAAGTCTCTTGCGGAATACGAGCGATAACATCACCGATCGCAATCTGCGCACCGTCAGCAACACCTACAAGTGCGTTAGCCGGCAGGAAGTACTGGGCCGGTACGTCAGTACCTGGCAGCAGCAGATCCTTGCCATCCATACCCACCATCTTCACCGCTGGACGAATGTCCTTACCGGCAGCTGGACGGTCTTTGACGTCAAGTACTTCAATGTTGGTCATACCGGTCAATTCGTCAGTCTGACGCTTGATCGTGATGCCTTCTTCCATGCCCACGTAGGTCACGGTACCTTTCATTTCGGTAACGATTGGGTGAGTGTGCGGATCCCACTTGGCCACGATGGCACCAGCGTCGACCTTATCGCCTTCCTTCACCGAAATCACAGCACCGTAAGGCAGCTTGTAGCGCTCGCGCTCACGACCGAAGTCGTCGGCAATTGCCAGCTCGCCAGAACGGGATACAGCTACCAGGTGACCGTCAACACGCTCAACATGCTTCAGGTTATGCAGACGGACGGTACCGCCATTCTTCACCTGTACGCTGTCCGCTGCCGAGGTCCGGCTTGCCGCACCACCGATGTGGAACGTACGCATGGTCAGCTGGGTACCCGGCTCACCGATGGACTGGGCAGCGATTACGCCGACCGCTTCACCAATGTTCACCAGGTGACCGCGAGCCAGGTCACGGCCGTAGCACTTGGCGCAGATGCCATAACGAGTTTCGCAACTGATCGGCGAACGCACGATCACTTCGTCGATGCTGTTCAGCTCGATGAACTCAACCCACTTCTCGTCTACCAGAGTGCCAGCAGGAACGATGACGTCCTCGGTACCCGGCTTGAATACGTCACGGGCGATAACACGACCCAATACGCGCTCACCCAGTGGCTCTACAACGTCACCGCCTTCAATGTGCGGAGTCATCAGCAGGCCGTGTTCGGTGCCGCAATCGATCTCGGTTACAACCAGATCCTGCGCCACGTCTACCAGACGACGAGTCAGGTAACCGGAGTTCGCAGTTTTCAACGCGGTATCCGCCAGACCTTTACGAGCACCGTGAGTCGAGATGAAGTACTGGAGTACGCTCAGACCTTCACGGAAGTTCGCAGTAATCGGCGTTTCGATGATGGAGCCGTCCGGCTTGGCCATCAGACCACGCATACCGGCCAGCTGGCGGATCTGTGCAGCGGAACCCCGCGCACCCGAGTCAGCCATCATGTACATCGAGTTGAACGATTCTTGCTCGACTTCGTCGCCATTGCGGTCGATGACTTTCTCTTTCGAGAGGTTGGCCATCATCGCCTTGGATACTTCGTCGTTGGCTTTCGACCAAAGGTCGATCACCTTGTTGTACTTCTCGCCCTGGGTTACCAGGCCGGAGGCGTACTGGCTCTCGATTTCTTTCACTTCGTCGGTGGCAGCACCGATGATGCGGGCTTTTTCATCCGGGATAACGAAGTCGTTAACACCGATGGAAACGCCGGAAATGGTCGAGTAAGCGAAACCGGTGTACATCAACTGGTCAGCGAAGATTACGGTCTCTTTCAGACCTACCACGCGGTAGCACTGGTTGATCAGCTTGGAGATCGCCTTCTTCTTCATCGGCAGGTTGACGACGTCGAACGACAGACCTTTCGGCACAACCTGGAACAGCAGCGCACGGCCGACAGTAGTGTCGACGATACGGGTAGCGCTGACGCTGCCGCCATCACGATCGTTAACGGTTTCGTTGATACGAACCTTGATCTTGGCGTGCAGAGCTGCTTCGCCGGCGCGGAATACGCGGTCGACTTCCTGCAGGTCGGCGAACACACGACCTTCGCCCTTGGCGTTGATCGCTTCACGGGTCATGTAGTACAGACCCAATACAACGTCCTGCGACGGAACGATGATTGGCTCACCGTTGGCTGGCGACAGAATGTTGTTGGTCGACATCATCAACGCACGCGCTTCCAGCTGGGCTTCCAGCGTCAGCGGTACGTGCACGGCCATTTGGTCGCCGTCGAAGTCGGCGTTGTACGCAGCACAGACCAGAGGGTGCAGCTGGATAGCCTTACCTTCGATCAGTACCGGTTCAAACGCCTGGATACCCAGACGGTGAAGGGTCGGTGCACGGTTGAGCAGCACTGGGTGTTCGCGAATCACTTCAGCGAGAACGTCCCAAACTTCCGGCAGCTCGCGCTCGACCATCTTCTTGGCGGCTTTGATGGTGGTAGCGAGACCACGCATTTCCAGCTTGCCGAAAATGAACGGCTTGAACAGCTCGAGAGCCATCTTCTTCGGCAGACCGCACTGGTGCAGACGCAGGGTCGGACCTACGGTAATTACCGAACGACCGGAGTAGTCAACACGCTTACCGAGCAAGTTCTGACGGAAACGACCTTGCTTACCCTTGATCATGTCAGCCAGGGATTTCAGAGGACGCTTGTTGGAACCGGTGATAGCACGGCCACGACGGCCGTTGTCGAGCAGTGCATCGACAGCTTCCTGCAACATACGCTTTTCGTTGCGCACGATGATGTCCGGAGCGGACAGATCAAGCAGGCGCTTCAAGCGGTTGTTACGGTTGATCACTCGACGATACAGGTCGTTGAGGTCGGAAGTCGCAAAGCGACCGCCATCCAGCGGAACCAGTGGACGCAGATCTGGCGGCAGAACCGGCAGAACGGTCAACACCATCCACTCTGGCAGGTTGCCGGAACCCTGGAAGGCTTCCATCAACTTCAGACGCTTGGACAGCTTCTTGATCTTGGTTTCCGAGTTGGTTTGCGGAATCTCTTCACGCAGACGGCCAATCTCGTGCTCCAGGTCGATAGCGTGCAGCAGCTCGCGGACAGCCTCGGCACCCATGCGGGCGTCGAAGTCATCACCGAACTCTTCCAGCGCCTCGAAGTACTGCTCGTCGTTCAGCAACTGACCCTTTTCCAGGGTGGTCATGCCTGGATCGATAACAACGTAGCTCTCGAAGTAGAGAACGCGCTCGATATCACGCAGGGTCATGTCCATCAGCAAGCCGATGCGGGACGGCAGCGATTTCAGGAACCAGATGTGGGCAACCGGCGAAGCCAGTTCGATGTGCGCCATGCGCTCACGACGAACCTTGGCCAGTGCAACTTCAACGCCGCACTTCTCGCAGATCACGCCGCGATGCTTCAAGCGCTTGTACTTACCGCACAGGCACTCGTAATCCTTTACCGGGCCAAAGATCTTGGCGCAGAACAGGCCGTCACGCTCAGGCTTGAACGTACGGTAGTTGATGGTTTCCGGCTTTTTAACTTCGCCGAACGACCAAGAACGGATCATCTCAGGCGAGGCCAATCCAATACGGATGGCGTCGAACTCTTCGACTTGACCCTGGTTTTTCAGCAAATTCAGTAGGTCTTTCAAGGCCTTTCCTCCTGGCGGAGCAGAGAGCGGGCAATCCTGCCCCGCTCTCGATTCGCGTCACGTGTTATTCGGTTTCCAGATCGATATCGATGCCGAGGGAACGAATTTCTTTGATCAACACGTTGAAGGACTCGGGCATGCCCGGCTCCATACGGTGATCGCCGTCCACGATGTTTTTGTACATCTTGGTACGACCGTTCACATCGTCCGACTTCACTGTGAGCATTTCTTGCAGAGTGTATGCAGCACCGTATGCTTCCAGTGCCCAGACCTCCATCTCCCCGAAACGCTGACCACCGAACTGCGCCTTACCACCCAGCGGCTGCTGGGTAACCAGGCTGTACGAACCGGTAGAACGAGCATGCATCTTGTCGTCTACCAAGTGGTTCAGTTTCAGCATGTACATGTAGCCAACGGTAACTGGACGCTCGAACTTGTTGCCGGTACGGCCGTCGGTCAGCTGCATCTGGCCGCTCTCTGGCAGGTCCGCCAGTTTCAGCATCGCCTTGATTTCGCTTTCCTTGGCGCCGTCGAACACCGGAGTGGCCATAGGCACACCGCCGCGCAGGTTGTTCGCCAGATCCAGAATCTCCTGATCGGAGAAGCTGTCCAGGTCTTCGTTACGACCACCGATCTGGTTGTAGATCTCATCCAGGAAGGTGCGCAGTTCTGCCACCTTACGCTGCTCTTCAACCATGCGGTTGATCTTCTCGCCCAGCCCCTTGGCCGCGAGGCCCAGGTGAGTTTCGAGAATCTGACCAACGTTCATACGCGAAGGTACGCCCAGCGGGTTGAGGACCACGTCGACCGGGGTGCCATTGGCATCGTGCGGCATGTCTTCAACCGGCATGATCACGGAGACCACACCCTTGTTACCGTGACGACCGGCCATCTTGTCGCCCGGCTGAATGCGACGACGGATTGCCAGGTAGACCTTGACGATTTTCAGCACGCCTGGAGCCAGGTCATCGCCCTGCTGCAGTTTGCGCTTCTTGTCTTCGAACTTGTCGTCCAGCAGACGGCGGCGATCAACGATGTAGGCCTGAGCCTTCTCGAGCTGCTCGTTCAGAGCATCTTCAGCCATGCGCAGTTTGAACCACTGGCCATGCTCAAGACCGTCGAGAACTTCGTCGGTGATTTCCTGACCTTTCTTCAGACCGGCGCCGCCTTCGGCTTTATGGCCGACCAGAGCGGAGCGCAGACGCTCGAAGGTTGCGCCTTCAACGATGCGGAACTCTTCGTTCAGATCCTTGCGGATCTCGTCGAGCTGGCTCTTCTCGATGGACAGTGCACGAGCATCACGCTCAACGCCGTCACGAGTGAAGACCTGTACGTCAATGACAGTACCTTTGGTACCAGTAGGCACACGCAGGGACGTGTCTTTAACGTCGCTGGCTTTTTCACCGAAGATCGCGCGCAGCAGTTTCTCTTCCGGAGTCAGCTGAGTCTCGCCTTTCGGAGTGACCTTACCGACCAGGATGTCGCCTGCGCCAACTTCAGCACCTACATAAACGATACCGGCTTCGTCCAGCTTGTTCAGTGCAGCCTCACCCACGTTCGGGATGTCCGCAGTGATTTCCTCTGGGCCAAGCTTGGTGTCACGGGCCACACAGGTCAGTTCCTGGATGTGGATCGTGGTGAAGCGGTCTTCCTGAACCACACGCTCGGACAGGCAGATGGAGTCTTCGAAGTTGAAGCCGTTCCATGCCATGAACGCGATACGCATGTTCTGACCCAGAGCCAGCTCACCCATATCGGTGGACGGGCCGTCGGCCATGATGTCGCTGCGCTGAACCCGATCACCCTTTCTCACCAGCGGACGCTGGTTGATGCAGGTGTTCTGGTTGGAGCGGGTGTACTTGGTCAGGTTGTAGATATCAACACCGGCTTCGCCAGTTTCGACTTCGTCATCCGCAACACGAACCACAATACGGCTGGCATCGACCGAGTCGATCACGCCGCCACGGCGAGCCACGACACAAACGCCGGAGTCACGGGCAACGTTGCGCTCCATGCCGGTACCTACCAGCGGCTTATCAGCACGCAGGGTCGGTACAGCCTGACGCTGCATGTTGGAACCCATCAACGCACGGTTGGCGTCGTCGTGCTCGAGGAACGGAATCAGCGACGCTGCAACCGAAACTACCTGCTTCGGCGAAACGTCCATCAAGGTGACGTCTTCCGGCGCCTTGACGGTAAATTCGTTCAAGTGACGAACAGCCACCAGCTCATCGATCAGCTGACCTTTGTCGTTCATGGTCGCCGAAGCCTGGGCGATCACGTGATCGGCCTCTTCGATGGCGGACAGGAACACGATCTCGTCAGTGACCAGGGCGTCTTTCACCACACGGTACGGGCTCTCGAGGAAGCCGTATTGGTTGGTGCGCGCATAGGCCGCCAGGGAGTTGATCAGACCGATGTTCGGACCTTCCGGCGTCTCGATCGGGCATACACGACCGTAGTGAGTCGGGTGCACGTCACGAACTTCGAAGCCTGCACGCTCACGGGTCAGACCACCTGGGCCGAGTGCGGAGACACGACGCTTGTGGGTGATCTCGGAGAGCGGGTTGTTCTGGTCCATGAACTGCGACAGCTGGCTGGAACCGAAGAACTCTTTCACTGCCGCAGCCACTGGCTTGGCATTGATCAGGTCTTGCGGCATCAGGCCTTCGCTTTCGGCCATCGACAGACGCTCTTTGACCGCACGCTCTACACGCACCAGACCAACGCGGAACTGGTTCTCGGCCATTTCGCCTACGCAACGAACACGACGGTTACCCAGGTGGTCGATGTCGTCGACGATGCCTTTACCGTTACGGATGTCGACCAGAGTCTTCAGTACGGCAACGATGTCCTCTTTGCACAGGACGCCCGAACCTTCGATCTCGGTACGACCGATACGACGGTTGAACTTCATCCGGCCAACGGCGGAGAGGTCATAGCGCTCAGGGCTGAAGAACAGGTTGTTGAACAGAGTCTCGGCAGCATCTTTGGTTGGCGGCTCGCCAGGACGCATCATGCGATAGATCTCGACCAGCGCTTCCAATTGGTTGCTGGTGGAGTCGATCTTCAGAGTGTCAGAAACGAACGGGCCACAGTCGATGTCGTTGGTGTACAGCGTTTCGATGCGAACAACCTGGGCCTTGGCGATTTTTGCCAGGATCTCGGTATTCAGCTCGGTGTTGCACTCTGCCAGGATTTCACCAGTAGCCGGGTGCACGATAGCCTTGGCGGTGGTACGCCCCAGGACGTAGTCCAGAGGTACATCCAGCTCTTTGATACCGGCTTTTTCCAGCTGGTTGATGTGGCGAGCGGTGATACGACGACCCTGCTCGACAATAACCTTGCCCTTGTCATCCTGGATGTCCAGAACGGCAATTTCACCACGCAGGCGCTGAGGCACCAGTTCCAGGCTCAGGCTCTCGCCTTTCACGTGGAATACGTTGGTGGTGTAGAAAGCATCCAGCACTTCTTCAGTGGTGTAACCCAGCGCGCGCAGCAGAACCGACGCAGGCAGCTTGCGGCGACGGTCGATACGGACGAACACGCAGTCTTTCGGGTCGAACTCGAAGTCCAGCCACGAACCGCGGTAAGGAATGATCCGCGCGGAGTACAGCAGCTTACCGGAGCTGTGCGTCTTGCCACGGTCGTGGTCGAAGAATACGCCAGGGGAACGGTGCAGCTGGGAAACGATTACACGCTCGGTACCGTTGATTACGAAGGTACCGTTCTCAGTCATCAGGGGGATTTCACCCATGTAGACTTCTTGCTCTTTGATGTCCTTGATCGCTTTGTTCGACGATTCTTTGTCGAAAATGATCAGACGAACTTTTACCCGCAAAGGTACGGCGTAAGTCACACCACGCAACACGCATTCTTTAACATCAAACGCCGGTTCGCCCAGGCGATAACCGACATACTCCAACGCAGCATTGCCGGAGTAGCTGATGATCGGGAAAACGGATTTGAAGGCCGCATGCAGGCCCACGTCGCGGAACTGATCTTTAGTCGCTCCCGCTTGCAAGAATTCACGATACGAATCCAGCTGGATGGCCAGGAGGTACGGCACATCCATGACGTCCGGCAACTTGCTAAAGTCCTTGCGGATACGTTTTTTCTCAGTATATGAGTAAGCCATCAGCGTTCCCCAGCTTGGTCACCTGCTTATTCGGCTCCTCCCGACGGGAGCAGCCAGAAAATCGTGCAAACCCTTTGGTTTGCGCCACCGCACAGGGTGGGTTACAGCACGTTAAAGGCACCGACCCAGTCGGTCGCCAATAACGGAAAAAGGCCGGTGGCAAAAGCCACCAGCCATCAGCCGTTCGCTTAACGCTTGGGCTGGAGACACAAAGTCGATGCTTACTTGAGCTCGACTTTAGCGCCTGCTTCTTCCAGAGCTGCTTTGGCTTTGTCAGCTGCTTCTTTAGCAACAGCTTCCAGAACCATGGCAGGAGCGCCGTCAACTACAGCCTTGGCTTCTTTCAGGCCCAGACCGGTCAGCTCACGTACAGCCTTGATCACGTTAACTTTCTTCTCGCCAGCTTCGGTCAGCATGACGTTGAATTCAGTTTGCTCTTCAACAACAGCGGCAGCAGCAGCTGGGCCAGCAGCGGCAACAGCAGCGGTAACGCCGAAGGTTTCTTCCATTGCTTTGATCAGCTCAACAACTTCCAGAACGGTTTTCTGGCCGATTGCTTCGATGATTTGCTCGTTAGTCAGAGACATGACTATAAATTCCTGTATTGGGGTGACAGCCTACGCAGCCATCAAATTAAACATATGATTTTGAAAGGGCTTGCGGTGCCTTAGGCAGCAGCAGCTTCTTTCTGGTCGCGAATAGCCGCCAGAGTACGAGCCAGCTTGCTGGTAGCGCCTTGAATCACGCTCATCAGCTTCGCAATAGCTTCGTCGCGAGTTGGCAGCGAAGCCAACACGTCGATCTCGTTTGCTGCGAGGTACTTGCCCTCGAACGCAGCTGCCTTGATCTCGAACTTGTCCTGACCCTTTGCGAACTCTTTGAAAATACGAGCAGCAGCGCCCGGATGTTCCTTGGAGAATGCAATCAGGGTAGGGCCGACGAACGCGTCGTTGAGCACGTCATATTGAGTGCCTTCAACAGCGCGCTTGAGCAGGGTGTTACGTACAACACGTACGTAAACACCAGCTTCGCGGGCCTCTTTACGGAGTCCGGTCATTGCGCCTACTGTCACACCGCGGGCATCAGCCACAACAGCAGACAGAGCGACTTTGGCAGCCTCGTTGACTTCAGCGACGATGGCCTTCTTGTCTTCGAGTTTAATTGCCACGGGTTTAACTCCTGCTTGTTACCGTTTCATCCAACCTGGGCTGGATGTCGTTTTGGTGTCTGATTCGGTAAGGAACCGGGAGCACCATCTGCGTAGGCTTGAGGTTTAAGACTTGCGTCGCCTACGGTCTTGGATAGCCCCCGCCAGGCAGGGACCCCAATTTTTTCAACTGGCGCAATCGCTTGTGCCAGCCTGTGTCTTATACGTCCAGCGAGCCTTGGTCGATGACCAGACCTGGACCCATGGTGGTGCTCAGGGTAACGCGCTTGACGTAGATACCTTTCGAAGAAGCTGGCTTGATACGCTTCAAGTCAGCGATCAGGGCTTCAACGTTTTCCTTCAGCTTGACGGCGTCGAAGCCGACCTTGCCAACGGAGGTGTGGATAATGCCGTTTTTGTCGGTGCGGTAGCGAACCTGACCAGCCTTGGCGTTCTTAACTGCCGAGGCCACGTCTGGGGTTACAGTGCCGACTTTCGGGTTAGGCATCAGGCCACGAGGACCCAGAACCTGACCCAGCTGACCTACAACGCGCATTGCATCCGGAGAAGCAATAACTACGTCATAGTTCAGGTCGCCGCCTTTCATTTCGGCAGCCAGATCATCCATACCTACGCGGTCTGCGCCGGCAGCCAGAGCAGCTTCAGCAGCTGGACCCTGAGTAAACACAGCAACACGTACAGTCTTGCCAGTGCCGTGTGGCAGCACGGTAGCACTACGAACAACCTGGTCAGATTTACGTGGGTCTACACCCAGGTTCACAGCTACGTCTACGGACTCGCTGAACTTAACGGTCGACAGCTCGGTCAGGAGAGCGGCGGCTTCTACGAAGTTGTAGGCCTTGCCTGCTTCAATCTTGCCGGCGATAGCCTTTTGGCGCTTGGTCAGCTTAGCCATTACACACCCTCCACGTTAAGGCCCATGCTACGAGCAGAACCGGCGATAGTACGCACGGCTGCATCCATATCAGCTGCAGTCAGATCCGCGTTTTTGGTTTTCGCGATTTCTTCCAGCTGAGCACGGGTAACAGTGCCAACCTTAACGGTGTTCGGACGAGCGGAACCGCTGGTCAGGCCAGCAGCTTTCTTCAGCAGAACCGAAGCAGGGGTGCTCTTAGTTTCGAAAGTGAAGCTGCGGTCACTGTAAACAGTGATGATCACAGGAGTCGGCAGACCTGGTTCAAGACCCTGAGTACGGGCGTTGAAAGCCTTGCAGAATTCCATGATGTTCACGCCGTGCTGACCCAGAGCTGGACCAACGGGCGGGCTTGGGTTGGCCTGAGCGGCCTTAACTTGCAGCTTGATGTAAGCAGTAATCTTCTTAGCCATGAGGCACTCCAATTACGGGTTCAGACGCCTAGAAAGGCTCCCCGGTTACTTGCGCGTTTATCCCAGTGACGAAAAAACCCCACAGCCTAAGGCTGCGGGGTATGGGATTCTCGTCCAGTTAGACCTTCTCGACCTGACTGAACTCTAGCTCTACCGGAGTAGAGCGACCGAAAATGAGCACCGCCACTTGGATCCGGCTCTTTTCGTAGTTAACTTCTTCGACCGTACCGTTAAAGTCTGCGAACGGGCCGTCAGTAACACGGACCACTTCACCTGGCTCGAACAGCGTCTTAGGCTTGGGCTTATCGCTGCCATCAGCAACGCGACGCAGAATTGCTTCCGCCTCTTTATCAGTGATAGGCGCTGGCTTATCAGCAGTACCACCAATGAAACCCATGACACGAGGAGTGTCCTTGACCAAGTGCCAAGTACCCTCATTCATGTCCATTTGAACCAGCACATAGCCTGGAAAGAACTTGCGCTCGCTTTTGCGCTTCTGGCCATTGCGCATCTCAACCACTTCTTCAGTGGGGACCAGAATCTCGCCGAAGCCATCTTCCATGCCAGCCAGCTTTACACGCTCGATCAACGAGCGCATTACATGCTTCTCGTAACCCGAGTAAGCATGCACAACGTACCAACGCTTAGCCACGGGACACCCTTAGCCAACAATCAAGGAAACAAGCCAGCCAAGCAGGGAATCTAGCCCCCACAACAGCAACGCCATGACCAGAACCACAGCCACTACAATAAGCGTGGTCTGCGTGGTCTCTTGGCGAGTTGGCCATACGACTTTACGAATCTCAGTGCGCGCTTCCTTAACCAACACGAAGAACGACTTGCCCTTGGCAGTTTGCAGACCAATGAAGGCAGCAACTGCGGCAATGGCAAGCAGCGCCAATACGCGGTACAGGATCGGCGAAGCAGAATAGTACTGATTGCCAACAACACCAACAATCACCAAAGCAACCACAACGAGCCACTTGAGCAGATCGAAGCGAGAGCCTTGAGCTTCAGCCTTAGGAGTCATCTATGAAGATCCTGTGAAAAGAAAGCCAGACACATTGAGTGAATCTGGCAGGTCAGGAGGGAATCGAACCCCCAACCTACGGTTTTGGAGACCGTCGCTCTGCCAATTGAGCTACTGACCTAAAAACAAAATCAGGCCGACCATTATGTCGGCCCGATGGAGATATTTCAAGAGCTTATTCGATGACTTTGGCCACGACGCCGGCGCCGACGGTACGACCGCCTTCACGGATAGCGAAACGCAGACCATCTTCCATCGCGATGGTTTTGATCAGAGTGACAGTCATCTGGATGTTGTCACCTGGCATTACCATTTCAACGC
>NZ_JAFGYX010000041.1:0-18380 GCF_017491625.1 Pseudomonas sp. 50_B | reverse complement strand
TAGCAATCCCCCAATTTGAGGGATGTTTTATCCCTCGTTTTAGGGGATTTTCCCTCGTTTTGAGGGATGCACCATTCTGAGATGTTTTTATTTGGTCCAAACATGCCGCCTTGCTGCTTGATAATATTCATTCTGACGAGTTCTAACTTGGCTTCATTGCACCGTTTGACAGGTAACTTTGTAATCTCGCTAAGTTGAGAATCGGTGATTCTGTCCATTGGTTTATTCCACCCATAGGTTTTACGCAGAATGGCAAGCAGCACTTTAAACTGTCGCTTGGTCAGATCTGCGCCCGAATAAGCCTCAAGCAGCATATTTGATAGTCTGGCGTAACCATCATCGAGATCTGCCACATTACGCTCCTGTCCGGCAAAGTTACCTCTGCCGAAGTTGAGTATTTTTGCTGTATTTGTCATAATGACTCCTGTTGATAGATCCAGTAATGACCTCAGAACTCCATCTGGATTTGTTCAGAACGCTCGGTTGCCGCCGGGCGTTTTTTATTGGTGAGAATCGCAGCAACTTGTCGCGCCAATCGAGCCATGTCGTCGTCAACGACCCCCCATTCAAGAACAGCAAGCAGCATTGAGAACTTTGGAATCCAGTCCCTCTTCCACCTGCTGATCTGCGACTTATCAACGCCCACAGCTTCCGCTGTCTTCTCAGTTCCAAGCATTGCGATTTTGTTAAGCAACGCACTCTCGATTCGTAGAGCCTCGTTGCGTTTGTTTGCACGAACCATATGTAAGTATTTCCTTAGATAACAATTGATTGAATGTATGCAAATAAATGCATACACCATAGGTGTGGTTTAATTTGATGCCCTTTTTCAGGGCTGGAATGTGTAAGAGCGGGGTTATTTATGCTGTTGTTTTTTTGTTACTCGGGAAGGGCTTTACCTCTTCCGCATAAACGCTTCCATCAGCGTTTATAGTTAAAAAAATCTTTCGGCCTGCATGAATGGCCTTGTTGATCGCGCTTTGATATACGCCGAGATCTTTAGCTGTCTTGGTTTGCCCAAAGCGCATTGCATAATCTTTCAGGGTTATGCGTTGTTCCATACAACCTCCTTAGTACATGCAACCATTATCACCGCCAGAGGTAAAATAGTCAACACGCACGGTGTTAGATATTTATCCCTTGCGGTGATAGATTTAACGTATGAGCACAAAAAAGAAACCATTAACACAAGAGCAGCTTGAGGACGCACGTCGCCTTAAAGCAATTTATGAAAAAAAGAAAAATGAACTTGGCTTATCCCAGGAATCTGTCGCAGACAAGATGGGGATGGGGCAGTCAGGCGTTGGTGCTTTATTTAATGGCATCAATGCATTAAATGCTTATAACGCCGCATTGCTTACAAAAATTCTCAAAGTTAGCGTTGAAGAATTTAGCCCTTCAATCGCCAGAGAAATCTACGAGATGTATGAAGCGGTTAGTATGCAGCCGTCACTTAGAAGTGAGTATGAGTACCCTGTTTTTTCTCATGTTCAGGCAGGGATGTTCTCACCTAAGCTTAGAACCTTTACCAAAGGTGATGCGGAGAGATGGGTAAGCACAACCAAAAAAGCCAGTGATTCTGCATTCTGGCTTGAGGTTGAAGGTAATTCCATGACCGCACCAACAGGCTCCAAGCCAAGCTTTCCTGACGGAATGTTAATTCTCGTTGACCCTGAGCAGGCTGTTGAGCCAGGTGATTTCTGCATAGCCAGACTTGGGGGTGATGAGTTTACCTTCAAGAAACTGATCAGGGATAGCGGTCAGGTGTTTTTACAACCACTAAACCCACAGTACCCAATGATCCCATGCAATGAGAGTTGTTCCGTTGTGGGGAAAGTTATCGCTAGTCAGTGGCCTGAAGAGACGTTTGGCTGATCGGCAAGGTGTTCTGGTCGGCGCATAGCTGATAACAATTGAGCAAGAATCTTCATCGAATTAGGGGAATTTTCACTCCCCTCAGAACATAACATAGTAAATGGATTGAATTATGAAGAATGGTTTTTATGCGACTTACCGCAGCAAAAATAAAGGGAAAGATAAGCGCTCAATAAACCTGTCTGTTTTCCTTAATTCTCTGCTGGCTGATAATCATCACCTGCAGGTTGGCTCCAATTATTTGTATATTCATAAAATCGATGGAAAAACTTTTCTCTTTACCAAAACAAATGACAAGAGTCTGGTTCAGAAGATAAATCGCTCTAAAGCTTCAGTTGAAGATATTAAGAACAGCCTCGCAGATGACGAATCATTGGGATTCCCATCTTTTTTGTTTGTTGAAGGCGACACCATTGGTTTTGCCAGAACTGTTTTCGGGCCGACCACATCCGATCTGACAGATTTTTTAATCGGGAAAGGAATGTCATTAAGCAGTGGAGAGCGCGTTCAGATAGAGCCACTGATGAGGGGAACCACCAAAGACGATGTTATGCATATGCATTTCATCGGCCGAACAACGGTGAAGGTAGAAGCCAAGCTACCTGTATTTGGCGATATATTAAAGGTCTTAGGGGCAACAGATATTGAAGGGGAGCTTTTTGACTCATTGGATATAGTCATTAAGCCAAAATTTAAAAGGGATATAAAAAAGGTTGCCAAGGATATTATTTTTAACCCGTCACCTCAATTTTCAGACATTAGCCTGCGGGCAAAAGATGAGGCCGGAGATATTTTAACAGAACATTATCTATCAGAAAAAGGCCATCTCTCAGCGCCTCTGAACAAGGTCACCAATGCTGAGATAGCTGAAGAGATGGCATATTGCTACGCAAGAATGAAAAGTGATATACTGGAATGTTTTAAAAGGCAGGTGGGCAAAGTTAAGGATTAATTATCAGGAGTAATTATGCGGAACAGAATCATGCCTGGTGTTTACATAGTAATAATTCCTTACGTTATCGTAAGCATTTGCTATCTCCTTTTCCGCCACTACATTCCTGGTGTTTCTTTTTCAGCTCATAGAGATGGTCTTGGGGCGACATTGTCATCATATGCAGGAACCATGATTGCAATCCTGATTGCTGCCTTGACGTTTCTAATCGGAAGCAGAACGCGCCGACTGGCCAAGATTAGAGAGTATGGGTATATGACATCGGTAGTTATTGTCTATGCCCTTAGTTTTGTTGAGCTTGGAGCTTTGTTTTTCTGCGGGTTATTGCTTCTTTCCAGCATAAGCGGCTACATGATACCCACTATCGCCATCGGCATTGCCTCTGCATCGTTCATTCATATATGCATCCTTGTTTTCCAACTATATAATTTGACCAGAGAACAAGAATAACCCGGCCTCAGCGCCGGGTTTTCTTTGCCTCACGATCGCCCCCAAAACACATAACCAATTGTATTTATTGAAAAATAAATAGATACAACTCACTAAACATAGCAATTCAGATCTCTCACCTACCAAACAATGCCCCCCTGCAAAAAATAAATTCATATAAAAAACATACAGATAACCATCTGCGGTGATAAATTATCTCTGGCGGTGTTGACATAAATACCACTGGCGGTGATACTGAGCACATCAGCAGGACGCACTGACCACCATGAAGGTGACGCTCTTAAAAATTAAGCCCTGAAGAAGGGCAGCATTCAAAGCAGAAGGCTTTGGGGTGTGTGATACGAAACGAAGCATTGGCCGTAAGTGCGATTCCGGATTAGCTGCCAATGTGCCAATCGCGGGGGGTTTTCGTTCAGGACTACAACTGCCACACACCACCAAAGCTAACTGACAGGAGAATCCAGATGGATGCACAAACACGCCGCCGCGAACGTCGCGCAGAGAAACAGGCTCAATGGAAAGCAGCAAATCCCCTGTTGGTTGGGGTAAGCGCAAAACCAGTTAACCGCCCTATTCTCTCGCTGAATCGCAAACCGAAATCACGAGTAGAAAGCGCACTAAATCCGATAGACCTTACAGTGCTGGCTGAATACCACAAACAGATTGAAAGCAACCTGCAACGTATTGAGCGCAAGAATCAGCGCACATGGTACAGCAAGCCTGGCGAACGCGGCATAACATGCAGTGGACGCCAGAAAATTAAGGGAAAATCGATTCCTCTTATCTAGTTACTTAGATATTGGCCTTGGCTTTATCTCAATATTATATGGATCATAGCTGGCAACTAATTCAGTCCAGTAAATATCCTCAATAGGGAATAATATATGCTTTCCATTCCATCGGGAAAAAGTTTTGTTCAACACACCAAGCTCAATCAACTCACTAATGTATGGGAATTGTTTTGATGTAACCACATACTTCCTGCCTTCATTAAGGGCTGCGCACAAAACCATAGATTGCTCTTCTGTAAGGTTTTGAATTACTGATCGCACTTTATCGTTTTGCATCTTAATGCGTTTTCTTAGCTTAAATCGCTTATATCTGGCGCTGGCAATAGCTGATAATCGATGCACATTAATTGCTAGCGAAAATGCAAGAGCAAAGACGAAAACATGCCACACATGAGGAATACCGATTCTCTCATTAACATATTCAGGCCAGTTATCTGGGCTTAAAAGCAGAAGTCCAACCCAGATAACGATCATATACATGGTTCTCTCCAGAGGTTCATTACTGAACACTCGTCCGAGAATAACGAGTGGATCCATTTCTATACTCATCAAACTGTAGGGGTTGTAATAGTTTATCCGATTTCTCGCTGTAGGGGTACACGAGAACCACCGAGCCTGATGTGGTTAAAAGACAGGCACAATCTTTACTACCGCAATCCACTATTTAAGGTGATATATGGAAGAAGAATTTGAAGAGTTCGAAGAGCATCCTCAGGATGTGATGGAACAATACCAGGACTATCCGTATGACTACGACTATTGATAAAAATCAATGGTGTGGACAATTCAAGCGATGCAATGGATGCAAGCTGCAATCGGAATGCATGGTTAAGCCTGAAGAAATGTTTCCTGTAATGGAAGATGGGAAATATGTCGATAAATGGGCAATACGAACGACGGCAATGATTGCCAGAGAACTTGGTAAACAGAACAACAAAGCTGCCTGATAGTGGCCTTTATTTTTGGCATAAATAACAGAATAAACACTGCACTGTGTATTCATTCCAACGAGTGAATACACGGAGCAATGTCGCTCGTAACTAAACAGGAGCCGACTTGTTCTGATTATTGGAAATCTTCTTTGCCCTCCAGTGTGAGGGCGATTTTTTATCTGTGAGGATATGAACAGATGTCAAACATCAAAAAATACATCATTGATTACGACTGGAAAGCATCAATAGAAATTGAAATCGACCATGACGTAATGACAGAGGAAAAACTTCACCAGATTAATAATTTCTGGTCAGACTCTGAATACCGACTCAATAAACACGGCTCTGTATTAAATGCTGTATTAATCATGCTGGCGCAACATGCTCTGCTTATAGCAATTTCAAGCGACTTAAATGCATATGGTGTTGTGTGTGAGTTCGACTGGAATGATGGAAATGGTCAGGAAGGATGGCCTCCAATGGATGGTAGCGAAGGAATAAGAATTACCGATATCGATACATCAGGAATATTTGATTCAGATGATATGACTATCAAGGCCGCCTGAGTGCGGTTTTACCGCATACCAATAACGCTTCACTCGAGGCGTTTTTCGTTATGTATAAATAAGGAGCACACCATGCAATATGCCATTGCAGGGTGGCCTGTTGCTGGCTGCCCTTCCGAATCTTTACTTGAACGAATCACCCGTAAATTACGTGACGGATGGAAACGCCTTATCGACATACTTAATCAGCCAGGAGTCCCAAAGAATGGATCAAACACTTATGGCTATCCAGACTAAATTCACTATCGCCACTTTTATTGGCGATGAAAAGATGTTTCGTGAAGCCGTCGACGCTTATAAAAAATGGATATTAATACTGAAACTGAGATCAAGCAAAAGCATTCACTAACCCCCTTTCCTGTTTTCCTAATCAGCCCGGCATTTCGCGGGCGATATTTTCACAGCTATTTCAGGAGTTCAGCCATGAACGCTTATTACATTCAGGATCGTCTTGAGGCTCAGAGCTGGGCGCGTCACTACCAGCAGCTCGCCCGTGAAGAGAAAGAGGCAGAACTGGCAGACGACATGGAAAAAGGCCTGCCCCAGCACCTGTTTGAATCGCTATGCATCGATCATTTGCAACGCCACGGGGCCAGCAAAAAATCCATTACCCGTGCGTTTGATGACGATGTTGAGTTTCAGGAGCGCATGGCAGAACACATCCGGTACATGGTTGAAACCATTGCTCACCACCAGGTTGATATTGATTCAGAGGTATAAAACGAATGAGTACTGCACTCGCAACGCTGGCTGGGAAGCTGGCTGAACGTGTCGGCATGGATTCTGTCGACCCACAGGAACTGATCACCACTCTTCGCCAGACGGCATTTAAAGGTGATGCCAGCGATGCGCAGTTCATCGCATTACTGATCGTTGCCAACCAGTACGGCCTTAATCCGTGGACGAAAGAAATTTACGCCTTTCCTGATAAGCAGAATGGCATCGTTCCGGTGGTGGGCGTTGATGGCTGGTCCCGCATCATCAATGAAAACCAGCAGTTTGATGGCATGGACTTTGAGCAGGACAATGAATCCTGTACATGCCGGATTTACCGCAAGGACCGTAATCATCCGATCTGCGTTACCGAATGGATGGATGAATGCCGCCGCGAACCATTCAAAACTCGCGAAGGCAGAGAAATCACGGGGCCGTGGCAGTCGCATCCCAAACGGATGTTACGTCATAAAGCCATGATTCAGTGTGCCCGTCTGGCCTTCGGATTTGCTGGTATCTATGACAAGGATGAAGCCGAGCGCATTGTCGAAAATACTGCATACACTGCAGAACGTCAGCCGGAACGCGACATCACTCCGGTTAACGATGAAACCATGCAGGAGATTAACACTCTGCTGATCGCCCTGGATAAAACATGGGATGACGACTTATTGCCGCTCTGTTCCCAGATATTTCGCCGCGACATTCGTGCATCGTCAGAACTGACACAGGCCGAAGCAGTAAAAGCTCTTGGATTCCTGAAACAGAAAGCCGCAGAGCAGAAGGTGGCAGCATGACACCGGACATTATCCTGCAGCGTACCGGGATCGATGTGAGAGCTGTCGAACAGGGGGATGATGCGTGGCACAAATTACGGCTCGGCGTCATCACCGCTTCAGAAGTTCACAACGTGATAGCAAAACCCCGCTCCGGAAAGAAGTGGCCTGACATGAAAATGTCCTACTTCCACACCCTGCTTGCTGAGGTTTGCACCGGTGTGGCTCCGGAAGTTAACGCTAAAGCACTGGCCTGGGGAAAACAGTACGAGAACGACGCCAGAACCCTGTTTGAATTCACTTCCGGCGTGAATGTTACTGAATCCCCGATCATCTATCGCGACGAAAGTATGCGTACCGCCTGCTCTCCCGATGGTTTATGCAGTGACGGCAACGGCCTTGAACTGAAATGCCCGTTTACCTCCCGGGATTTCATGAAGTTCCGGCTCGGTGGTTTCGAGGCCATAAAGTCAGCTTACATGGCCCAGGTGCAGTACAGCATGTGGGTGACGCGAAAAAATGCCTGGTACTTTGCCAACTATGACCCGCGTATGAAGCGTGAAGGCCTGCATTATGTCGTGATTGAGCGGGATGAAAAGTACATGGCGAGTTTTGACGAGATCGTGCCGGAGTTCATCGAAAAAATGGACGAGGCACTGGCTGAAATTGGTTTTGTATTTGGGGAGCAATGGCGATGACGCATCCTCACGATAATATCCGGGTAGGCGCAATCACTTTCGTCTACTCCGTTACAAAGCGAGGCTGGGTATTTCCCGGCCTTTCTGTTATCCGAAATCCACTGAAAGCACAGCGGCTGGCTGAGGAGATAAATAATAAACGAGGGGCTGTATGCACAAAGCATCTTCTGTTGAGTTAAGAACGAGTATCGAGATGGCACATAGCCTTGCTCAAATTGGAATCAGGTTTGTGCCAATACCAGTAGAAACAGACGAAGAATTTCATACGTTAGCCGCATCCCTTTCACAAAAGCTGGAAATGATGGTGGCGAAAGCAGAAGCAGATGAGAGAAACCAGGTATGACAACCACGGAATGCATTTTTCTGGCAGCGGGCTTCATATTCTGTGTGCTTATGCTTGCCGACATGGGACTTGTTCAATGACACCTCAGCAGGAAAACGCCCTTCGCAGCATTGCCCGTCAGGCTAATTCTGAAATCAAAAAAAGCCAGACAGCAGTTTCCGGATAAAAACGTCGATGACATTTGCCGTAGCGTACTGAAGAAGCACCGCGAAACGGTAACGCTGATGGGATTCACACCGACTCATTTAAGCCTGGCAATCGGCATGTTAAACGGCGTCTTTAAGGAACGATGAACATGAAAAGCAAAATCATCAGGGAGCTACAGGCTCCTTTTTTATTATTCGCATTCACCCTCAAGCGTATTAACCAACAGTTCAGGGATTAATGAAAGATGGCAGACATCATTGATTCAGCATCAGAAATAGAAGAATTACAGCGCAACACAGCAATAAAAATGCGCCGCCTGAACCACCAGGCTATATCTGCCACTCATTGTTGTGAGTGTGGCGATCCGATAGATGAACGAAGACGCCTGGTCGTTCAGGGTTGTCGGACTTGTGCAAGTTGCCAGGAGGATCTGGAACTTATCAGTAAACAGAGAGGTTCGAAGTGAGCGAAATTAACTCTCAGGCACTGCGTGAAGCGGCAGAGCAGGCAATGCATGACGACTGGGGATTTGACGCAGACCTTTTCCATGAATTGGTAACACCATCGATTGTGCTGGAACTGCTGGATGAACGGGAAAGAAACCAGCAATACATCAAACGCCGCGACCAGGAGAACGAGGATATTGCGCTAACAGTAGGGAAACTGCGTGTTGAGCTTGAAACAGCAAAATCAAAACTCAACGAGCAGCGTGAGTATTACGAAGGTGTTATCTCGGATGGGAGTAAGCGTATTGCTAAACTGGAAAGCAACGAAGTCCGTGAAGACGGAAACCAGTTTCTTGTTGTTCGCCATCCTGGGAAGACTCCTGTTATCAAGCACTGCACTGGTGACCTGGAAGAGTTTCTGCGGCAGTTAATCGAACAAGACCCGTTAGTAACTATCGACATCATTACGCATCGCTATTACGGGGTTGGAGGTCAATGGGTTCAGGATGCAGGTGAGTATCTGCATATGATGTCTGACGCTGGCATTCGCATCAAAGGAGAGTGAGATCGGTTTTGTAAAAGATAACGCTTGTGAAAATGCTGAATTTCGCGTCGTCTTCACAGCGATGCCAGAGTCTGTAGTGTCAGATGATGACCGTACTCAAACATCGGGTTGAGTATTATCTTACTGTTTCTTTACATAAACATTGCTGATACCGTTTAGCTGAAACGACATACATTGCAAGGAGTTTATAAATGAGTATCAATGAGTTAGAGTCTGAGCAAAAAGATTGGGCGTTATCAATGTTGTGCAGATCCGGTGTCTTGTCTCCATGCAGACATCACGAAGGTGTTTATGTAGATGAAGGTATAGATATAGAGTCGGCATACAAATATTCCATGAAGGTTTATAAGTCTAATGAAGACAAATCCCCATTCTGCAATGTGCGAGAAATGACTGATACCGTGCAAAATTATTATCACGAGTACGGTGGAAACGATACTTGCCCTCTCTGTACAAAACATATAGATGATTAAACCCAATATTACATAACAATCCTCGCACTCGCGGGGATTTATTTTATCTGAACTCGCTACGGCGGGTTTTGTTTTATGGAGATGATAAATGCACTTCCGAGTCACAGGAGAATGGAATGGAGAGCCATTCAACAGAGTTATCGAAGCGGAGAACATCAACGACTGCTACGACCACTGGATGATATGGGCGCAGATAGCACATGCAGACGTAACCAATATTCGAATTGAAGAACTGAAAGAACACCAAGCCGCCTGATGGCGGTTTTTTCTTGCGTGTAATTGCGGAGACTTTGCGATGTACTTGACACTTCAGGAGTGGAACGCACGCCAGCGACGTCCAAGAAGCCTTGAAACAGTTCGTCGATGGGTTCGGGAATGCAGGATATTCCCACCTCCGGTTAAGGATGGAAGAGAGTATCTGTTCCACGAATCAGCGGTAAAGGTTGACTTAAATCGACCAGTAACAGGTGGCCTTTTGAAGAGGATCAGAAATGGGAAGAAGGCGAAGTCATGAGCGCCGGGATTTACCCCCTAACCTTTATATAAGAAACAATGGATATTACTGCTACAGGGACCCAAGGACGGGTAAAGAGTTTGGATTAGGCAGAGACAGGCGAATCGCAATCACTGAAGCTATACAGGCCAACATTGAGTTATTTTCAGGACACAAACACAAGCCTCTGACAGCGAGAATCAACAGTGATAATTCCGTTACGTTACATTCATGGCTTGATCGCTACGAAAAAATCCTGGCCAGCAGAGGAATCAAGCAGAAGACACTCATAAATTACATGAGCAAAATTAAAGCAATAAGGAGGGGTCTGCCTGATGCTCCACTTGAAGACATCACCACAAAAGAAATTGCGGCAATGCTCAATGGATACATAGACGAGGGCAAGGCGGCGTCAGCCAAGTTAATCAGATCAACACTGAGCGATGCATTCCGAGAGGCAATAGCTGAAGGCCATATAACAACAAACCATGTCGCTGCCACTCGCGCAGCAAAATCAGAGGTAAGGAGATCAAGACTTACGGCTGACGAATACCTGAAAATTTATCAAGCAGCAGAATCATCACCATGTTGGCTCAGACTTGCAATGGAACTGGCTGTTGTTACCGGGCAACGAGTTGGTGATTTATGCGAAATGAAGTGGTCTGATATCGTAGATGGATATCTTTATGTCGAGCAAAGCAAAACAGGCGTAAAAATTGCCATCCCAACAGCATTGCATATTGATGCTCTCGGAATATCAATGAAGGAAACACTTGATAAATGCAAAGAGATTCTTGGCGGAGAAACCATAATTGCATCTACTCGTCGCGAACCGCTTTCATCCGGCACAGTATCAAGGTATTTTATGCGCGCACGAAAAGCATCAGGTCTTTCCTTCGAAGGGGATCCGCCTACCTTTCACGAGTTGCGCAGTTTGTCTGCAAGACTCTATGAGAAGCAGATAAGCGATAAGTTTGCTCAACATCTTCTCGGGCATAAGTCGGACACCATGGCATCACAGTATCGTGATGACAGAGGCAGGGAGTGGGACAAAATTGAAATCAAATAATGATTTTATTTTGACTGATAGTGACCTGTTCGTTGCAACAAATTGATAAGCAATGCTTTTTTATAATGCCAACTTAGTATAAAAAAGCTGAACGAGAAACGTAAAATGATATAAATATCAATATATTAAATTAGATTTTGCATAAAAAACAGACTACATAATACTGTAAAACACAACATATGCAGTCACTATGAATCAACTACTTAGATGGTATTAGTGACCTGTAACAGAGCATTAGCGCAAGGTGATTTTTGTCTTCTTGCGCTAATTTTTTGTCATCAAACCTGTCGCACTCCAGAGAAGCACAAAGCCTCGCAATCCAGTGCAAAGCTTTGTGTGCCACCCACTACGACCTGCATAACCAGTAAGAAGATAGCAGTGATGTCAAACGACGCAGCTGACTTCTTTTCTTTCACGACTTCCCCACACCCAGCATGCATACCTTTCCGCCATAACTGTAGTGAATGTCTGTTATGAGCGAGGAGCGGAAGTTAACACTTATGAAAAATGGCTACGAAGTCCGTGGCTATCTATCGGCTTATTAGTACTTGAAACGCTTCTTCAGAAGCCTGAAGAGCTAATCGTTCGGCGATACTATATATGCATTAATAGACTATATCGTTGGTATAAACAGTGCACCATGCAACATGAATAACAGTGGGTTATCCAAAAGGAAGCAGAAAGCTAAATATGGAAAACTACAATACGATGCCCCGTTAAGTTCAATACTACTAATTTTTAGATGGAAAACGTATGTAATAGAGAGTAACTTAAAAGAGAGATCCTGTGTTGCCGCCAAATAAATTGCGGTTATTTTAATAAAATTAAGGGTTACTATATGTTGGAGTTTAGTGTTATTGAAAGAGGCGGGTATATTCCTGCAGTAGAAAAAAATAAGGCATTCCTACGAGCAGATGGTTGGAATGACTATTCCTTTGTTACAATGTTTTATCTTACTGTCTTTGATGAGCATGGTGAAAAATGCGATATCGGAAATGTTAAAATTGGTTTTGTAGGTCAAAAAGAAGAAGTAAGCACTTATTCATTAATAGATAAAAAATTCAGTCAACTCCCTGAAATGTTTTTTTCCTTAGGTGAAAGCATTGACTACTATGTTAATCTCAGCAAATTAAGCGATGGTTTTAAACATAACCTTCTTAAAGCTATTCAGGATTTAGTAGTATGGCCAAATCGATTAGCCGACATTGAAAATGAAAGCGTCCTTAACACCTCATTACTTAGAGGGGTAACTCTTTCAGAAATTCATGGACAGTTCGCACGTGTGTTAAATGGTTTGCCAGAATTGTCAGATTTCCACTTTTCATTTAATAGAAAAAGTGCTCCCGGATTCAGTGATTTAACTATACCTTTTGAGGTGACGGTTAATTCTATGCCCAGCACGAACATTCATGCTTTTATCGGGCGGAATGGGTGTGGTAAAACAACAATTTTGAATGGAATGATTGGTGCAATCACCAACCCAGAAAACAATGAATATTTTTTCTCTGAAAATAATAGACTTATCGAGTCAAGAATCCCAAAGGGATATTTTCGATCGCTTGTTTCAGTTTCGTTTAGTGCATTTGATCCTTTTACTCCTCCTAAAGAACAACCTGACCCAGCAAAAGGTACACAATACTTTTATATTGGACTCAAGAATGCTGCCAGCAATAGTTTAAAATCACTAGGCGATCTCCGCTTAGAATTCATTTCAGCATTTATTGGTTGTATGAGAGTAGATAGAAAAAGACAACTCTGGCTTGAAGCTATCAAAAAACTAAGTAGTGATGAAAACTTTTCAAATATGGAACTCATCAGCCTCATTTCTAAATATGAAGAGTTAAGACGTAATGAACCACAGATTCAAGTGGACGATGATAAATTCACTAAATTGTTTTATGACAATATCCAGAAATATCTGCTTCGAATGAGCTCTGGACATGCAATTGTTTTATTTACTATCACAAGATTAGTAGATGTCGTTGGCGAAAAGTCATTAGTTTTATTCGATGAACCAGAGGTTCATCTGCATCCACCTTTGCTCTCTGCTTTTTTACGAACATTAAGCGACTTACTCGATGCACGCAATGGTGTAGCAATAATTGCAACTCATTCCCCAGTAGTACTGCAAGAGGTTCCAAAATCCTGCATGTGGAAAGTCCTACGGTCAAGAGAAGCAATAAATATTATCCGTCCGGATATTGAGACATTCGGTGAGAACTTAGGTGTTTTAACTCGTGAGGTGTTTTTACTTGAAGTGACAAATTCTGGATACCACCACTTATTATCGCAGTCCGTTGATTCAGAGCTTTCTTATGAAACCATTCTAAAAAATTATAATGGTCAGATAGGATTAGAAGGTCGAACCGTTTTAAAAGCGATGATAATGAACAGAGATGAAGGTAAAGTACAATGAAAAAACTACCTCTTCCAGCGAGAACTTATAGCGAAATGCTTAATAAATGCTCGGAAGGTATGATGCAGATAAATGTTAGAAATAATTTCATTACTCACTTCCCCACTTTTTTGCAGAAAGAACAACAATATAGAATATTAAGCTCGACAGGTCAGTTATTTACCTACGACAGGACACACCCTCTTGAGCCTACAACCTTAGTAGTTGGTAACCTGACAAAGGTTAAATTAGAAAAGCTTTATGAAAATAATCTCCGAGATAAAAACAAACCCGCTAGAACATATTACGATGACATGCTTGTTTCATCAGGTGAAAAATGTCCATTTTGTGGTGATATAGGACAGACAAAAAATATAGATCATTTTCTTCCTATTGCACATTATCCTGAATTTTCGGTGATGCCTATTAATTTAGTTCCATCGTGCCGCGACTGCAATATGGGAGAGAAAGGTCAAGTTTTCGCAGTAGATGAGGTACACCAAGCGATTCATCCCTATATCGACAAGGACATTTTTTTTCGTGAGCAATGGGTATATGCAAATTTCGTTTCCGGAACTCCGGGTGCTATCAGTTTTTATGTTGAATGCCCGGCGAACTGGAGGCAGGAAGACAAACACAGAGCTCTTCATCATTTCAAGCTATTAAATATTGCTAACAGGTATCGTTTGGAGGCAGGGAAGCACTTGAGTGAAGTGATTACTCAAAGAAACTCTTTCGTAAAAGTTATAAGGAAATATAGTTCAACCGCAACGTTTCAGCAGCTACAGTCAGAATTTATTGAAGCAAATCTGAAACCTATTATAGATTTGAATGACTTCCCCAATTATTGGAAAAGAGTTATGTATCAGTGCCTAGCAAACTCGGAAGATTTTTTCAGAGGGATCTAGAATATGATGAAAGATAGAAAATTACGACGCTTATCGGAAGTGAACGAATACTTTTTATATGAGGAGGGCTGTTTTTACAAAATCCGGTAGTAACTTGCTAACCAATTCCTAGGCAGGTCATTGGCAACAGTGGCATGCACCGAGAAGGACGTTTGTAATGTCCGCTCCGGCACATAGCAGTCCTAGGGACAGTGGCGTACAGTCATAGATGGTCGGTGGGAGGTGGTACAAATTCTCTCATGCAAAAAATATGTAAAATCGGTAGCAACTGGAAATCATTCAACACCCGCACTATCGGAAGTTCACCAGCCAGCCGCAGCACGTTCCTGCATACGACGTGTCTGCGGCTCTACCATATCTCCTATGAGCAACGTGTTAGCAGAGCCAAGCCACAACTCTAATTTTAATACATAATGAATGATAATAATAATATTAAAAATTTCCTGTGTAACTAATTTACTATATGGTTTCTGATAAGAATCATTGCAAAGATCAAACAACTTGTATTACATTGACAGTTAAGCAGTTAATTTTATCACCTCTAAAATATATCAGCATCTAGCATGCAACCTATCAAAATGGAGAGTTTTATGACTAAAAAACCATGGGAAAGAAGACTTAAAGATTTATCGCACTTGCTCAAATGCTGCATTGATACATATTTTGACCCTGAATTATTTCGCTTGAATTTGAATCAATTCCTCCAAACCGCAAGAACAGTAACATTTATTATTCAAAAAAACAAAAACCAGATTATAGGATATGACATTTGGTATAACAATAATGTTATTGAAAAATGGAAAAATGATCCATTAATGGCTTGGGCTAAAAATTCTCGCAATACGATAGAAAAACAAGGCGATTTAGAAATGTATAGCGAGGCAAAGGCTACTCTTATTTCATCTTACATTGAAGAAAATGACATTGAGTTTATTACAAATGAAAGTATGTTAAACATTGGTATAAAAAAGTTAGTCAGACTTGCACAAAAGAAATTACCTTCATATTTAACTGAATCATCTATTATTAAATCAGAAAGACGATGGGTCGCTAATACGCTAAAAGATTACGAATTATTACATGCCTTAGCTATAATCTATGGCAGAATGTATAACTGCTGTAACTCTCTTGGCATACAAATAAACAATCCAATGGGTGACGATGTGATTTCGCCAACATCATTCGACTCTTTATTTGATGAAGCCAGGAGAATAACTTATTTAAAATTAAAAGATTACTCCATAAGCAAATTGTCATTTAGCATGATACAATATGACAATAAAATAATTCCTGAAGATATTAAAGAGCGTCTAAAACTGGTAGATAAGCCTAAAAATATCACTTCGACAGAAGAGTTAGTTGACTATACAGCCAAGCTTGCAGAAACGACTTTTTTAAAGGACGGTTATCACATTCAAACATTAATTTTTTATGATAAACAATTCCATCCAATTGATTTAATCAATACAACATTTGAAGATCAAGCAGATAAATATATTTTTTGGCGTTATGCAGCTGACAGAGCCAAAATAACAAATGCCTATGGCTTCATTTGGATATCAGAGCTATGGCTCAGAAAAGCAAGCATCTACTCCAATAAACCAATACATACAATGCCAATTATAGATGAAAGACTTCAGGTAATTGGAATTGATTCAAATAATAATCAAAAATGTATTTCATGGAAAATAGTTAGAGAAAACGAAGAAAAAAAACCGACTTTAGAAATATCAACAGCAGACTCAAAACATGACGAAAAACCATATTTCATGCGTTCAGTCTTAAAAGCAATTGGCGGTGATGTAAACACTATGAACAATTGAGTCATAGAACTTCCATTATTCTCCTGAAGATAATAATCGCCAAATAAACCAATACTCAGCTTTACAATATACTAACTAACCGCAGAACGTTATTTCATACAACGTTTCTGCGGCATATCACAAAACGATTACTCCATAACAGGGACAGCAGGCCACTCAATATCAGGTGCAGTTGATGTATCAACACGGTTCAGCAACACCCGATACTTCTTCCAGGCTTCCAGCAACGAGGTTTCTTCCTTCGTTGCAATTTCCAGATCTGCAGCATCCTGAAGCGGCGCAATATGCTCACTGGCTACCTGCATCAGGCTTTTTTTTGTTTCTTCCGCCTCCCGGATCCGGAACAGTTTTTCTGCTTCCGTATCCTTCACCCAGGCTGTGCCGTTCCACTTCTGATATTCCCCTCCCGGCGATAACCAGGTAAAATTTTCCGGTAACGGACCGAGTTCAGAAATAAATAACGCGTCGCCGGAAGCCACGTCATAGACGGTTTTACCCCGATGGTCTTCAACGAGATGCCACGATGCCTCATCACTGTTGAAAACAGCCACAAAGCCAGCCGGAATATCTGGCGGTGCAATATCGGTACTGTTTGCAGGCAGACCGGTATGAGGCGGAATATATGCGTCACCTTCACCAATAAATTCATTAGTTCCGGCCAGCAGATTATAAATTTTTATGGTCCGTGGTTGTTCACTCATTCTGAATGCCATTATGCAAGCCTCACAATATAGTTAAATGCAATGTTTTTGACGGTGTTTTCCGCGTTACCCGCAGCGTTAACGGTGATGGTGTGTCCGTGTGAACCAATACTGAAAGAATGGGCATGAGCACCGATAACAACCGGATGCTGGTGCGCACCAATACCAACTGTATGCGCATGTGCACCGGCACTCACGGCTGTACCGGACAATGAGTGACTGTGGCTGCCCTGACTGTCCGTTTTCGATAAATAAGCAATACCCTGTGTGCTGGTTCCTTTAACTGTGGATAAACTTCCTGTAATGGTTGCTGTTCCATACTGACTCCAGCCAGAACTGTTCATCCTTAAACCACTTGTGTGGGCATGAGCACCCGCGGCCCCTGTTGAACCGCTCAGACTGTGAGCATGAGCCCCCGTGTTATTCGTCGATTTGGTGCCGTAATCGAAACTGCCTGTTGTTTTCGTCCCGTAATCAAACGACGATGTGGTTTTCGTCCCCAAATCCGTACCGGATGCACTGGCACTGTGGGTGTGCGACTTAATTCCATCCTGTTCCTGAGACAATACAGCACGACCGCTGGCGGGTTTCCCCTTGATTGTCCAGCCTCGCATATCAGGAAGCACACCCGATGGATACGCGACAGCAAGTTTTGGGTAGGCTGATTTGTCAAACGCCTGCCCCTGCATCAGGACGTAGCCAGACGGAACGATATCTGATGGCCACGGGATCGGCGCACCTGCCGGAAAGGCCGAATTCTCACCGGCCCCAAGGTATTCAAGAACATCTGCAACGGAATTTTTTGCCAGAATATCCCTGCCAACCTGAGTCAGTTCAGTCAGGCTGGCGGCATCATTTTCCGCAAAATACGGTAATTTATTTTTCGCCGTGGAAAGCCCTGCCAGCGCCGTCAGTGTCGCATTCTTCGGTTGTTTACCCGCAAGCGCGTTAGTCATGGTGGTAGCAAAATCTGGATCATTCCCGAGCGCTGCGGCCAGTTCATTCAGCGTATTCAGTGCGTCAGGTGACGCGTCGATAACATCTGCAATCGCGGCCAGTACAAAAGCGGTGTTCGCAATCTGGGTATTGTTTGTTCCCCTGAGCGCGGTTGGTGCTGTTGGCGTTCCGGTCAGTGCCGGACTGTCCAGTGGGCTTTTCTGTTCGTTTCATCCATTACCACCTTAACCGCCTTTGGCGTTGCAGCAAGCGTTTCAGACGTGCTGTTGGTTGCACTGCTGAGCTGCACTATCCCCTTTCTCGTTG
>NZ_JAFGYX010000040.1:0-25852 GCF_017491625.1 Pseudomonas sp. 50_B | reverse complement strand
GGCTTAGTCAGTGGCATCTGCAGCGGGGTCTCTAGCGGTAGCAAAGGGGCGCAATGGTAGCGCAGCCGATGTCGAAGAAACGTCGGCTGCGGGCGCCGGGTCAAGGCTTTTGTATCCGATTATTTATGGGCGCTGGCCAGCATCACACCGAATCCGAGAAAGGTCATCCCCGACAGTTTGCCGACGATCCTGGCCCCTCGGCGACTGGACAGCCAGCCCCTGGCGCCGTTGGCCATCAGCGCGTAACCGCTGTGCAGCGCAATCACCAACAGGCTGTAGGACGCCACCAGCACAAAGAACTGGCTGTAGTAATCGCCTTGCGGCTGGATGAACTGCGGGAACACCGCGAGAAAGAAAAAACCGGCCTTGGGGTTGAGCAACTGGATCGACAGGGCCTCGACAAAGCGCCGTCCGGGGCGGCTTTTAGTGTCCTGGAGTGGCGGAATGAAACTCTGCGTGCGCCACATCTTCACCCCCAGATACAGCAAGTACAGGGCGCCGATGTACTTGAGCAGGGTAAAGGCGGTGGTTGAGGCCGCCAGGACCAGACCCAGGCTGCTGGCGGAAATCCCCGCCACCACAAAGGCGCCCAGGGCGATACCGAGAATGCCCGGCAGTGCCCCGCTCCAGCCGTGGCGCAGGGCGTTGGACAGGGTCAGCACCACCCCGGGGCCGGGGCTGAGGATGGTCAGGGTGGCCAGCAGTAAAAACAGTCCATAACTTGCCATGCAGCACTCCAGAAATGAGCCATTGAAGGGGCGCAGCCTGCTCCGCGGTTGGCGGCCTGACAAACGCTTTAATTGCACGGCTGATGTGCCTAAATCAGATCCATGCGCAGGCTCTACAAAGCGTCTCAGGCGCCGCTGGCCCGGGCGGGCACCTGGGTCCGATTAGTCATCGCGTCCTGCTGAATCTGCGCCAGCATCCACTCGATAAATACCTGGGCTTCGGGGGCGGCATCGGCGGCGAGCGCGTAGTAATAGCGGGTCAGCGGCTGGTGCAGTTCCGGCAACGGGCAGACCAGCCGGCCGCTGCTCAGATCCTTGGCCAGCAACGAGGCCGGGCACAGCGCCAGCCCCAGGCCGTCGACACAGGCCTGGAGCACGAAGTGCAGATGGTCGAAATGCAAGGTCGGTGGCTGGCGCAGTGGCTTCAGACCGCAGTGTTCCAGCCATTTTTGCCAGTCGTTGGCGCGGCTACGACTGACCAGCAGGGTATGGCGTCCCAGATCCTTGGGGCTGTTCAGTGCTGTGCTCTGCAACAGCGATGGCGCGGCCACCACCAGGATTTCATCCTCCAGCAAGCGCTGAGGCTGCAGCGATGGCGCCCAGCCCGAACGCCCGCGACGAATCACCAGATCGAAGGTTTCCTTGGCCGGGTCGGGGAGCAGGGTGCTGGTCACCACTTCCGGCTGGATCTGCGGGTACAGCGCCATGAACTGTGGCAAGCGCGGAATCAGCCAGCGCACCGCGAAGGACGGCCGCACATTGACCGTCACCTTGCGCAGGGCCGCGCCGCGGCGCAGTGAAACCGCGGCCGTGGCGATCTGGGTCAGGGCCACGCTGACCTGTTCATAGAAGGCTTGCCCGGCGGGGGTCAGCACCGACTGGCGAATGCGCCGTTCGAACAGCAACACACCCAGGTGCTCTTCCAGCAGTTTGATATGGCGGCTCACTGCGCTGTGGCTCACGTGCAGTTCTTCAGCAGCGCGGCTGAAACTCTCGTGGCGAGCGGCAGCGGCAAAGGCGCGGACGGCGTTCAGGGGCGGCAGGTCAGTGATCATGTGTCTAATTTAGTCACCTATGCGGCGCAATAAAAGCGTTTGTCAGTGCCACATCGTTGACGTCCATCGCGAGCAAGCTCGCTGCTACAGGCCTCAGGCCGAGGCCTTGTGGTTTTCACCGCGTTCAATGCTCTGCGGCTGGCCCTGTTCGATCACCCAGCGCAGCAGCTCGGTCACCGACACCCGGTGCTTGCGTTCGACCCATTCCATGCCTTCAGGGCTGTAGTGCTCGCTGTAGCGGGTCAGCACCAGGTAGTGCTGGTCGTCGGACAGGCCCAGGCTGACTTCGCGGCAATGCAGGCTGGCGTCATCGAGTCTGGTCACCCGTTGCAGCAGCATCAGGGCGTGTTGATCGGAGGTGGGCATGGACAGCTCCTTCGCGACGAGAGGGGCCGGGGCGGGGTTGATCAGGCGCATGGTCAGGGTTCTCCAGCAAGGGGAGGCCGATGCTGGCAGCTGAACCTTGCGCAAAGATGTCTGCTTTATTGCGTCGCTGAAGGTTTGTTGCGGCGTTGAAATAAATGACGCCGGGCGGCGAATGGTTTTAGATAACGGCTCATTCCGACTTGAAGTGATCTCCGCCGGTGAGCCGTCTCTTGATCGTGGACGACGACATTGAAGTCCTCGCGCTGCTGAAGAAATTCTTTGTCCAACAGGGTTATCAGGTGGCGGTGGCCACCGATGGCGCGTCGCTGTGGGCGGCGCTGGAGCGCGAGGTGCCGGACCTGATCATCCTCGACCTGATGCTCCCCGGCGACAACGGCCTGACCCTGTGCCAGCGCCTGCGCCAGTTGCATGCCACGCCGGTGATCATGCTCACCGCCATGGGCGAGTTGAGCGACCGGGTGGTGGGCCTGGAGATGGGCGCTGACGATTACCTGAGCAAGCCCTTCGATGCCCGTGAACTGCTGGCCCGGGTGCGGGCGGTGCTGCGCCGGGCCGGGGAGAGCCGGCCGGTGAGCGGCGAGGTGCCGCGGCCCTTGATCAAGTTTGCCGACTGGCAACTGGACCTGACCCGCCGCGAGCTGCGCTCGCCGGATCAGGTGATGATTCCGTTGTCGGCGGGGGAGTTCGACCTGCTGCTGGTGTTTGTTGAGCACCCGCAGCGCATCCTCACCCGCGAGCAGTTGCTGGACCTGGCTCGGGGGCAGGCCCATGACGCTTTTGATCGCAGCATCGATGTCCAGGTCAGCCGCCTGCGGCGCAAGCTGGAGTTCGACACCAAGCGCCCGGCGATGATTCGCACCGTGCGCAACGGCGGTTATCTGTTCACCCCCAGCGTGACTCGCCAGTGAAGTTGATCAAGCCCCTGTGGCGCTATCGCCTGCGCGATACCGTGGCGCGCTGGATCGCCCTGACCATCATCATGGCCATGCTCACCGCCCTGGCCTTCAATGCGCTGTTCGTGCAGTTGGCCGGGGTCTGGGCCTATCCGCCGCTGGCGGAAACCGGGTTGCTGGAAAAGTCCGCGGCCATCGTGCGCATGATCGAAGCCTCGGAGCCGGGCCAGCGCCCGCAACTGGCGGCGGCGGTCAGCAGTGATCACCTGAGTATCCGCTGGCAGCCGACGCGCCAGGGCTTTGCCCTGCCTGAGCTGGACGACCCGGAGTACCGGGTCGGCTCGGAAGGCATCCGCGCCATGCTGCAACCGCCCCAGCGACATATCGAGGCCTACCAGCCCAGTGACTGGCCGGGCCCCGATGGGCGCTACGCGCTGCTGGTGCAACTGACTGATCAGAGTTGGGTAATGTTTTCCTCGGCGTCGCGCAGTTGGGGCCTGGAGGAGGGCACGCGCAATCTGATCGTGATCGCCCTGGTACTGATCTCCACTGGCCTTGTGGCCTTGATCGCCACCCGCCGGCTGGCCAAGCCGCTGCAGCAGTTCGCCCAGGGGGCGCGGCGCTTTGCCGTGGACTTTCGCGCGCCGCCCATCGATCCGGTGGGCCCCCACGAGATCCGTCAGGCGATTCTCGCCTTCAACGCCATGCAGGCGCAGTTGCAGCACTTCATCAAGGACCGCACGCAGATGCTCGCGGCCATCTCCCATGACCTGCGCACACCGCTGACCCGCATGCGCCTGCGCGGCGAGTTCATCGAAGATGCCGACCAGCAGCAGCGCCTGTTTCGCGATGTGGACGAGATGCAGGCGATGATCAATTCGGCCCTGGAGTTCTTTCGCGACGATGCGCGGCTGGAACAGGCCACCCATTTCGATCTGGCCGAGCTGCTGCAGACCCTGGTGGACGACTATCGCGACCAGTCCATGGAGATCCTGTTCAGCGGCCCGCCGCGCCTGGTGTATTGCGGCCGGCCCCTGGGGCTCAAGCGGGTGATGACCAACCTGCTGGATAACGCGATCAAGTACGGGGGCGAGCCGGCCATCGTGCTGGAGCAGGGCGCCGACCAGTTGCGGGTGCGGGTGCTTGACCGTGGCCCGGGAATTGCGCCCGATGCCCTGGAACAGGTGTTCCAGCCGTTTTTCCGCCTGGAGAGTTCGCGCAACAAGAGCACCGGCGGCGTGGGCCTGGGGCTGTCGGCAGCGCGGGCCATCGTGCGTGAGCATGGCGGCGAGTTGCGTCTGTTCAACCGTGACGGCGGTGGCTTGGAAGCGCGGGTGGAGTTGCCGCTGTAGCCGCTGCCGCAGGCTGCGACAAGGCCTGAAGGGCCTTGCGAAGTCCTTCGAGCGCCCAGGCCGGCCGATCCCGGCCTGGGCTCACTGAATCCGTTGCGGCTCAGGACCAGTCGAAGCAGAACAGCACCAGGCCTTCCACCGGTTCATAGAACATTACGATCAGGTCGGCGCCGCTGATTCCGTAGTGGCTGGCCGGAACGCTGAGTGCGTGCTGGAAGCGCCGGCCCGCGGGGCTCAAAGGCCAGACGTCGATGTCGCCGCTGTCATCGGTGGCCTCGACGATATCCATGGGGAACTCCACGGTTTCCACCCAGTTGCCATAGCCTTCGGCTACCCCACCGATTTCGTCGATGAAGGTCCAGCGCTGTTCGCGATCGTTCGGCCAGGTCAGGTAGCCCAGTTCCTGAAAACGCTGACGCGAGGCCTGGTAGTCGGCGTGCTCCTTGGCATAGTGGCGTTGCAGGCTGGCTCGCACGTTGCGCCGTGGTTCAGGCAGTTCGGCATTTTCCGGGTGCAGGAAGAAGTAGCGTGGATCACCGCACAGGCGGTAGCGACCGTTCTCGATCTTCAAGCCGATCCAGTTGGTCTTCAGCAGCTCGCTGCCAAATCCCTCATCCTGAGTGAGTTCGCCCACCAGCCCCTCGTCGGGCTCGATAGGGCTCAGCAGGTGCAGGCGCCCGGACCATTCGGGGTTGATCAGGCTGGCGTCTATGGAGAGCAGCGGCAGCAGGTGCTCGGCCAGCTCCTGCTGGTCGGCGACGAACACGTCCTTGGCGTCGGGAAAGGCCATGGCGCCGGGAGGCAGTTGGGTGTAGTGCGCGGTGGCAACGGTGGGCATTGATCGAGTCCTTGATGATTGGGCATCTATGGCGCGCAAGCGCGGTCGCGATTTTGCGGGGTTGCTGACGAATGAACAATCCGTGGCGGCGCGCAAGGATGGCATTTGTCTGCACGGCTCGGTCATGGAGGCCGTGGTGTGTAGGCGGTTTCAGTGGCGGCGGGTGATCAAACCGTTTGAAAGAGGGCAGGTGGCGAGACGTTGCGGTGGCGAACGGGGCGTAAACCTCAAGGTCGGCGCCCCGTAGCGTGTTGCAGTGATGCTCAGGCCGATAGGGCCAGTTTTGTAGCGCCCGCGTCCGCCGTCGCCTGGGCCTGGGTGCGCTCATCTTCTTCCAGCCCCCGCGAGGCCCGACCCACCAGCAATGGATCAGGGGCGTGGGCGACTTTCAGGTCCTTGCCCGGGTAGTCCAGCTCATGCAGGAAATGGCGGATGCAGTTGATCCGCGCGCGTTTCTTGTCGTCGGACTTGATCACCGTCCACGGTGCATCGGCGGTGTCGGTGTGGAAGAACATCGCCTGCTTGGCGGCGGTGTATTCGTCCCACTTGTCCAGGGACTTGATGTCGATGGGTGAGAGCTTCCAGTGCTTGAGCGGGTCGTCCCGGCGTGAGATGAAGCGTCGCAACTGTTCTTCGCGGTTCACCGAGAACCAGAACTTGAACATCAGGATGCCGCTGTTGCACAGCATGCGTTCCAGCTCCGGGGTCTGGCGCATGAACTCCAGGTATTGCAGGGGCGAGCAGAACTCCATCACCCGCTCGACCCCGGCGCGGTTGTACCAGGAGCGGTCGAAGAAGACCATTTCCCCGGCGGTGGGCAAATGCTGGATGTAGCGCTGGAAGTACCACTGGCCCTTTTCCTGTTCCGAGGGCTTTTCCAGGGCCACGATCCGCGCGCCACGGGGGTTGAGGTGTTCCATGAAGCGCTTGATGGTGCCGCCTTTACCGGCCGCATCACGGCCTTCGAACAGCACCACGATGCGCTGCCCGGTTTCCTTGACCCAGCTCTGCACCTTGAGCAGCTCGATCTGCAGCTCGCTCTTGGCCTTTTCGTACTCGGCGCGGCGCATGCGGTTGCGATACGGATAGTTGCCCGGCAGCGCAGCGGACACGCTGTCTTCATTGGAACCGCGCGGCGCGCTGGCCACTTGCAGGGCCATGGGCTTCTGGCTGATGGCGCTGATTTCGGCTTCGGCGGCTTTCACCGGGGCGGCCTTGGTTGTGCGTGGGCGGCGAGGGCGCGGCGTAGCCGCTTTGCGTGGAGCAGCCTTGGTGCTGGCAGGGCTGGTGGTGGCCGGAGCGTTTTGCGCTGGGGCGGGAGGCACGGGCAGGGCGGTGGATTCTTCACTCATGGGAGGGGGGCCTGTAATTGCGTTCAATGTCCTCCGGTCATTTTTAGGGCTGGGCAGTTGGCGGCCGTTGATCTCGATCAAGTTTGTAATAAGGAAAAGTCGGTAATCAGTTGAGATTTTTTCGGTGGCTCATTCGGGAGCTATCTGACCTGGGGCGCTGGCCATACGGCTGACGATGGCGCCGCAGGATCTTGATGCGCGCAGCGCTGAAAGGACGGCGGATATCAATCCGCCTCCTGTCGTTTTCAGTGAGCCAGAGCCGGTCGCCGGTCCGCCGGATCGCGCTGGCCGGGCTTGGAGGCTGCCGAGGTGGCGGCACTGTGTCGGGTTTGCAGAGCGCCGAACGAGGTGATGTAACCGGCAATGGCGCTGGCGACCACGGTCGGCGGGCTGGCCAGCCAGACCTGACCTGGACCGGAGCGCCCCGGAAAATTCCGGTTGATGGCGCTGACGGTGACCTGCTCTTGGTGGGTCGATGAACCAGGGCCGCAGTTCGCACAGGCGCCGCAGGCCGGCTGCAGCAGTTGCGCGCCAAAGGTTTCGAAGGCCGGCAGGTAACCCTGCTCCTCGCAGTAGTCGCGAACATCCACGGTGCCGAACTGTAAATAGAGTTTGACCTCGGGATGCAGCCGCAAGTCGTTCTCCAGCGCCCAGTTGATCACCTCGAAATAATGATCGAAGTCATCGCGCTTGCCGGCGGTGCAGGAACCGCCATAGGCGATATCGACCCTGACCCGCTCGGTCAGGTCGGTGAGGCGCTGTCCGTTGCCGGGGTCGCCCGGAGCGGCAATCATCGGCAGGATCTGATCGCAGTCCAGGACAATCGTGTCGGCGTAGTTCGCCTCGGGGTCGCTGGTCATCCAGGGTTCGAGCACGAAGTCGAGCTGGCGTCGCTCCTTGAGAAAACGAACGGTCTCCTGATCGGGCACGACGATCCCGCTGAAACCACCCAGCTCCGCTGTCATGTTGGTGAGGGTGGTGCGTTCGTCGGTGGACAGGAACGCCAGGGCCGGGCCACCGAATTCGAAGATCTTGCCGACGCCGTGGCCGGCTTTGATCCGGCTATCGGCCAGCAGGGCCAGCACCAGGTCCTTGGCGGTCACGCCGGCGGACAAGCGGCCGACCAGGGAAATGCGCAGCACCTGTGGATACACGGTCCTGACCGAGCCGGTCATGAAGGCGTTGGCCATGTCGGTGGTGCCCACGCCAAACGCCAGGCAGCCGAGTGCGCCGCTGTGGGGGGTATGGGAGTCGGTGCCGACCACGACTTGTCCGGGCAGGGCATAGTGCTCGGCCATCATCGCGTGGGAGATGCCCTCGCTGCCTTCGGCCGGCAGATAGCCGTGGGCGCTGAGTCGATGCTTGGCGACGAAGTCCCGATGGGCTTTAGACAAGCCATCGAGTTCGCCCACCAGGCTCTGTTGCAGGTGCGCCGGGCTGCGGTGCTTGTAGGACAAGTGGTCCTCAAACGCCAGAATCGATTCCGGCTGGTACACAGAGAAGTTTTCGCCGAAGGCATCGTCGAGCAAATGGGCGCAAAGCCCGGTGTAGTACTCGTGGATAAAGCGCCAGTCGGCCTTCAGCAGAATGCCGGCGCCCTGCTCGATGCGTTCGGCGCCGGGGGCCTTGAGCAAATGCCGATGAATGATCTTCTCGGCAAAAGTCAGGGGTCCGGTGGGCTGCTGCGGCGATGCTTCTGCGGGCTGGTCCGGCTGCTGACGCAAATGTTCGCGCCCGTAGTTGAGCAGCCCGCCGCTGCGCAGAATGGCCGTGGACAGCGCATCCCTGTTGCCGATCAGCTCCTCCAGCGACAGCTCCTCGCCAGCCTGCAAGCGTGGCACCAAGGACAAGTCGGTGGAGGTCAGCAGCCCGATGTTGTCGGCGTTCTGTCGGTAGATGCGTTCGAAGCTTTCGGCGATGACCAGGCGGATGCCGGCTTTTTTCTCCGCCAGCGGGCTGTGCTCGCGGGAAGAACCTTTACCGTAGCGGGTGCCCGCCACGCTCACTGTAAAGCCTGCGGAGGCGACATCGTCCTTGCCGATAGGCAGCACCGGGCCCGTCTTGAGGCCCACATAAGGGTATGAACCCAGCCGCTGGTCAAAGAATGCCAGCACCGGAATCGGCGTTATTTCATCCGTTGAAATGTCATCGCGCAGGGGCTGTGCCTCCTCGAGGGTCAGTGTTTGCCCCCCCAACTGCCGTGACACTTTCAAAGGATCGCTGCTTAGAAAAAGCAGCTTTGCGTCAAGCTTGAAACCCATGATTTACCCCAAAAGAAATGGCCGACGGTTTCAGATCAAGTGCCGACCGTCATAGACGCTGTTGTCGTAGGCGGCATGCTTGGCGGCCTCGGCGGCTGGCGCTGGTTTCGCGGTCACGGCGCCTCCCCAGGTGGCATAGATCAACGCGCCCTTGGAGGACTTCCAGGCGTGGGTGCTGCCTGGCGGGTAAATCACCAGATCGCCCTTGAGGTAAATCCCGTTTTCATCCTCAAAGTCACCGTCGAGGATCAGAAAGGTTTCATGGCCGTGGTGGTGGTGAGATTGGGCGCTGGCGCCGGCTTCGCAACGGATCAGGGCAATGCGCTGGGCGCTCTCCTGGCACTCGAACAGCGTGTGAATGCTGGCGCCACTGCGACCCAGTTGTTGATGAGTCGACCATTGGATCGAATCCGGCTCGCTGGATACATTCAGCAGATTGAAAACTGTCGGGTTCATGGATATGCGCCTGTTATAGAGAAGAGGTGATGAAGCTGAAGGTCGAGCTGATGTTCGCCGTGCGGGAGATTCTTTCTATCGCCGCCAGGTGACGCTCCTGGGTCACCGCCGCGCAGGCATCTTCGAGCACGGTGATCTTGAAGTCCCTGTCATGCCCGTCGAGGGTGGTGGCGAGGATGACGTGTTCGGTCGACACCCCTGTCAGAACCAACTCTTCAATACCTTGGGTACGGAGTATCAATTCCAGGTTGGTTTGATAGAACGGGCTGACCCGGCTCTTGGCGATCACGATTTCGTCCTCGCGGGGGCGCAGGTCGTCGTGCACCTGGGTCGACCAGGTCTGCAACTTCAAGACGCCATGCTCCTTGGCGGGAGCGAAGACTCGGGAGTGCGGGGGGAAGCCTTCATAGTGGGCGTTGAAACCAACGACGATAAAGATGATCGGCAGGTGATTGCTGCGGGCGTAGTTCAGGGCCGATGCGGCCTTTTCCAGCACCCGACGTTCCTGGGTCTGTTGGTAATAGCCTTCACGGGCATAAACCCCTTCGGGATGGACAATTTCATTGATGAAATCCATGACCAGCAGTGCTTTGTTTGCAGACATCATTCATTCCTTTAAATGAGGGGCTGATCAGGCCACTTCAGTGATTGCCACAGGCGCTTGGGCGTAGGCCAACTGCAGTGCATCGGACGCCACGTAGTGGGCATCCTGGGCAAAGTCGGTCCAGAACCCCGGGCGGCTACTGCCGGCCTGCATGAACCAGCGGGTGTGCTCGGAAGGCAGGCCCAGGACGTAGAGCCCCTTGATGGGCTGGCCCGCGCGGTCGATCGGGTGATAAGGGCCGGGGGTGACGGCAACGCCGCCGGTGACGAAGGCCTCGTCGATGCCCTGGTTGATGTAGTTGGTCCAGTACCCGCGCCGCACCAGGTTTCTGGTCAGCGGTGACGGGTCGCGGAGCAAGTCCGGCGAAGGGATTCGGCCGTCGATGACCACATCGATCAATTGCCTGGAGTGACGGACCCGAGGGGATTCGATGCTGAACTTGCGGTGCTGGGTATCGATGCCATAGACCGTTTCAGGTCCCACCAGCGTCAGTACCCCCGCAGCGATCAGGGCGCGGATTTGCTCGGTGCGGTAAAGGGGCGGCCCCGCGGTGAGAAACAGGCTGGTAGGGGCGTAGTACTGCAGGAAGTCTTCTTGATGCGAGCGGGGAGTCAGCCGGCCGAAATCCACCACGCTCCTGATCAGGGCGCGGGTATCGCGAATGGTATCCAGGGCGGCTTTCATCGGGTTGTCGACGTTACCCTCGCGGGCGCTGCACAAGTCGTCTTCCAGCACCCGATCAAGGGCTCGGGCAAAGTCTGCCGGGCTGTGGAACTCTTGGGCGCGGAACGGCCTGGCCAGTCGGTCCAGTTCCAGGACCGGAAGGTCGCTCACGCCGAAATCGGCAGCCGCGGCGACCAGGGCTGGCAACGAGAACAGTTGCTGTTGCACCACGCGATGCTTGAACTGCTGTTCGGCTGCCTGCCCCGCCTGGGCCCGTATGGCGGTGGCGAAGTAGACGATGTTGATTTCCACCAGCAGCAGTGGGAGCACTTCGGTAGCAAACTCGATGTGACCGCGTTTTTGCAGCGCGTCGATCTTGTCGCGGGTGATGCACAGCGGTTGGTATTGAAAGTTCGGGCCTTTCTGGTTGCGGCCCCTGGCGGGGATCAGCATGCCGCTGCGGGAGCCGGCGAACAGCTTGGGTTCACGGTGCGACGGGATGTAGGTGGTGACACCGTCGACAACGCTGAAGCGGCCTCCACGACCGACCGTCAGGGCGGCGACGATGTCGTGGAACGCCAGGCCCAGGCCGACGATTCCCACCTGCTGCTCAGACTGGATTCGCGACAGCGGCATGTCGGCTGCGGAGTCGCCGCGAAAGAACTCCAGCCCGACCGTCTGCTGGGCGAACTGTTGCAGCTCCCTTTCCCAGCCGATCAACTCGGGGGTTGGGTGCCCGGTGGCGATGACCACCTTGTCGACCTGGAGAAAAGCCCCGTTATCCAGTTCCAGGGTTTGCACGTTTTCCTCGTTGAGCAGATCGACGACCACCGCCGGTACGCGCTGCAGCGAAATGTTCGGCGTGAAGCTGGCCTCGATGGTCGACAGGACGAATTGCATGTACTCGCCATGTACCGCGCGCGGCGCATAGGCGTTGGGGCCCGGGTAGGCCGGGTCCACGGAGCTCCACCACTGTGCCAGCGACGGCCCGGCGCCCGGCCTGATCGGACCGTCGTCCAAGGGCCCGGAGAAGGACGAAACCTCCTCGGCGACGGTATTCATCACGTAGTGGCGTGGTTGATCGGTGCGCCAAACCCGGCCGGAGCCCATTTGCGCGCTGTCGATCAGATAGACCATGACTTGTTTGAGCGGGGCGTCCATGAGCATGAGCGCGGCCAGGCGCTCCAGCACAGACAGACCACGGGGGCCGCTGCCGATGATAGCGATACGGTGTGCAGGCGACGAAGGCGTGATGTGTCGCAGAGACATACTGACTCCTGTTTGTATGTGATGACGGTTCAAAGGGGCGGGCAATTATCTGAAGGCTTGATGAAAGCGCCTGATGGCTTCGTCTATGGCTTCATCGCTACCGGCGAAGGACAGTCGGATATAGCCTTCGCCCCCCTCACCAAAGGCCGTGCCTGGCGTGACCGCGACTTTCGCGGTGCTGAGTAACCAGCGGGTAAACGCCAGGGAGTTTTCAAAGCCCAGGTCGGCGATGGAGGCAAACAGATACAGTGCGCCCTCGGGGGCTATGCACTGGATGCCGGCAATGCTCTGAAGGCCTTCAATCAGTCGGTCGCGGCGCTTTTGATAGGAGGTCACCATGTCGGCTATTCGGTGTTGGCAACCTTTGAGGGCCGCAACGCCGCCGCGTTGAATGAAGGAGCCCGCACAGCCGACGGTGTGCTGATGGACTTTGAGCAGCTCATTGGAAATGCGCTCGCAGCTGACGACATACCCCAGACGCCATCCGGTCATCGCGTAGGCTTTGGAAAAGCCGCTGATGGTAACGGTGATGTCCTGGGCGCCTTCGATGCTGGCAATGCTGATATGGCGGGCCTGGCCGTAGATGACCTTTTCGTAGATCTCATCGGAAATGATGTACAGCCCGTGTTTCAACGCCACCTGCACCACCCCGGTGACCTCTTCGCGGGTCAGCACGCGGCCGGTGGGGTTGTTGGGGTTGTTGATCAGAATGGCTTTGGTGCGTGGCGTGATCGCCTGTTCCAGGGCGTCGGCTTCGAGCGTGAAGCCGTTTTTGCCGTCCAGCGGCACGGCCTTGACGGTGGCACCGGCCATGGCCGCCATGGCCTTGTAGCTCACCCAGCTGGGGGTTGGGATGATGATTTCATCGCCCTGGTCCAGCAAGGTCATCAATGTGATGAACAGCGCGTGCTTTGCCGATGGCGTGACAATGATGTTCTTGTCGGCGGCCAGATCTAGCCCATGTTCGGTCTTGTATTTATGGGCCACGGCGTCCAGCAGTGCCTTGGTGCCACGGCTGGGTGTGTAATGAGTGTCACCGTCCGACAGTGCTTCAACGGCAGCATCTACGACATGATTGGGCGTCCTGAAGTCAGGTTCACCACCGCCGAGATCGACGATATCTTCCCCCTGCTCACGCAGGCTGCGCACCATATCCAAAATGGCGTAAGTTTCCGAAAGCTCAAGGTTTTCAACCCGTTTGGAGAATGCGTGTAGGCGCATTTAAATCACCCTGACTGGTCATGCTGATAATGAAGTTATTGTTTTAGCGGTGAACTTAGTCGATGACGCAGCCGGCCCGGTTATTGGCCCAGTACGCTTCGTAACTTTTTGCAGTGCGGGAGTCTTTGAAGGCATAGGTCTTCAACAGCCAGCGCGCAGCGGCACTCTCAGGATTGAGGATGTCGATCTTTTCCCGGTTATGCAGGCCATCCTGATTGGCGAACGTCAGCAGGTCGCCGGTGAGAATGCGGTGGCGCTTGCATTGAGAGCGGGTCATCGCACTTTTGAAAGCAATGAAGGCATCCCGTGCTTCGAGCGGTGCTTCTTCAGCCACGCAGGTCATGGTGTCAAGGAAGCGAATGGAGTGAACGTTACTCAGGATCGGGTGTTTCTCGGAGGTGCTCAGTTGTTTGTTCATGTCCCGTGAGAAGACATCGAAAACCGTATAGAAGTGTGGTTCACGCAAGTAGGCGATGTGCTTGGGTTCAAGATTGTTCACGATGTCCGCGCCGTCGATGTAGCCGGTGTAGATCAGGTCATCATCGGGGCAGCGCATGCCCAGCAGGGTGATGTAGTCGGCCCGGACTTTATGGGCGGTGCGGTCATTGTGAAACACCAGTTCGCTGTCGCTGAAGCCGGTGAGTTGTCCGCTGTATTTCTTGATTGCGATGACATCGGTAAAGAAGTCACCCTGGTTTCTGGTTTCGTAGGACAGCAGCGGAGTGCCTGTCAGTTGAGCGAACAGTTCGAGAAAGGCTTCGCTGATGAACTTGTTCTTTTTCAGGTGTTTGTCACTGACTGGGTCTTCGGGGTCCAATTCGGGGATGACTGGGTCCATGGGGCAGTTGCGGATCACGTGGATCTTCTGCTGATGGCGAGCGCGTTCATCGCTGATGATTTGGCAGGCCTTTACAAAACGCTGTGGAACCTGGGAGTGCAGCTGTCTTATTTCTTCTGAGAAGTCGCCGTAGTTCTTGTAGGGCGATAGCTGGATTTGTTCAAGAAGACTCAGTAGTTGTGACTTTTCACCGGCTTCAAAAATAAATAGCGGGATCATTGGTTTCCTCCATGGAATAAGATCGGACTAGTTAATCGAATGGTTAGGCAGTTGGCGTATATAAGTCAGTGTGCGACGCGTGCCGTTCTTAAAGTTGTATGGCACGCGTTATAGTTGTGAAACTTCTATGAACGGCAACTTCAAGCCGAGCCAAGTTCCAGCGCGTAGTTTTTTTCAACACGAGGAAACAGCGGTACGGTCAACAGGGCGCAGAAGGCGGCTGCCAACCACACCAGGCTCCAGGAAAAATGAGTCATCAGGGCGGAGGCCGCGATGGGGGTCGCGAACAGCACCACAAACACGCAGGTATTGCCCATGGCCAGGGCGGTACCGGCGCGACTGGCGCCGGCCAGTGTGGCCAGTTCGGTGTAGGCAACACCGTGCCAGGCGGACACGCTGATCCCGGCGACGACCATCACACCGATGATCACGGCGCTGGCCAGCGGGGTTTGGCTGATGCCATAGAAGCTGGCGGCCGACACCGTCCCGCTCAAGGCCAGGAAGGTCAGGGTGCTCAACCAGGCGCAGGCCTTGAGGTAGCTGCGGCGGTTCTTGTTTTTGTCGGTCCAGCGTCCGCTCCAGATCCTGCTGACGATCGCGCCAATCTGGATCACCGCCAGAGTCGCGGAAACCAGGGTGATGTTGATGTTGCCGAAGTCATGAAAGAACACCGCCGCATAAGTGAGAATGGCAAATTGCGGGGCGCAGAGCAGGCCGATGGCCAGGACGATTCGCCAGATCCTCGGATCTTTCAATGGGCTGTTGCTGCTCTCCAGGCTCAGTTTTTTTGCTGCGCTGCTGGAGAAGTCCGGCTCATACAGCCATAACCAGGCAAACAGGGCGGCCACCAGGCAGAACAGCGCCGATGCCGTGAATACTTCGATAAAACCGTAGGTATGAGCCAGGTAGGGCAACACCACCGCGCCCAAGGCATAACCCCCGGGTACAGCGGTTTGCCGGATGCTCATGGCCAGCCCGCGCTCGCCTTCCTTGAACCAGGCCATGATGGCCCGGCCGCTGGCGCCGTTGACGCTGCTGCCCAGCAGGCCCACGGTGAACAGCCCCGCCGCCAGCAGGACCACCGTGGGGGCATAAAAGGCCAGCATGGCCAGGATCAGCAAGGCGATGCCGGAGGTCAAAAGCCCGGTCAGCAGAACCGGACGATCCCCCCAGCGATCGGTGAGCAGCCCCCAGGGAATTTCGCTGATGGCGATGCCCAGTCCGAGCACCCCCAGGACCAGCCCCAGCTCAGCGTTGTCCAGCTGATAGGTCGCGCGCATATAGACCGCTGTAGCGGGCAGTCCACCCACCACACTGGAAAAGCTGGCGTTGGCCGCAACCCCGACGCCGAGCACTTTCCAACGGTGACCGTTATCTACAGGCATAAGAATCCCACTAGTTAAATAGTTGTGGGTTAAAAGACTCTCATGGGAGTATCGTCTCGAATATCAAATAATTTTGCGTGTTAGTCCCAAAAAACAGGATTGTCATGAGACCAGTAAATTTCGATTTGGATGTCATGCGCAGTTTCGTCACAGGGGTCGAATTGGGCAGTTTTGCCAAGGCGGCGCAAAAGCTCGCTCGTTCGACATCGGCCATCAGCGCCCAGTTGAAGAAACTCGAAGCCCAGGCGGGTTCGCCCTTGTTCAAGAAGGCCGGTCGCAGGCTGGCCCTGACGGACACCGGGGAAGTGCTACTGAATTACTCCCGGCGGCTTTTAAGCCTCAACGACGAAACCATCACCGCGGTGTCCGAGCTCAAGCTCAAAGGCTGGGTGCGCCTGGGGCTTCAGGAAGACCTGGGCAGCTTCCTGCCCACGGTGCTGGGCCGCTTCGCCAGGGCCCATCCCGATGTTCGGGTCGAAGCCCGCATCGCGCGCAATGGCGATCTGCTCAGCCGCATCGAAAACGGCTCCCTGGATCTCGCCGTGGCCTGGGGGGCAGAGCGGACCACCGGGTATCAGGAAGTGGTGGCGGACCTGCCCATGCAATGGATCGGCTCATCGCACCAGTACCTCGACTGGCGCGCCGAGTCGGGAACACCGTTGCCGATCATCGCGTTCGACGCGCCTTGTCCTTTTCATTCGATGGCCACCGAAGCGCTCAACCGCGAAGGGATTCCCTGGTTGCTGTCGTTCACCAGCTCCAGCCTCAATGGCCTATCCGCGGCGACCGAGGCCGGCCTGGGCTACACCATTCGCACGGCCCTGGGCCTGCAGCCAGGTACCGAGCTTCTGCAGGCCGGCGACCGCGGCTTGCCAGCCTTGCCCTCAATCGCCTTGACGTTGCATCGCCGAGAGGCAACCCCGGACCCGCTGACCGAACGGCTGTCGAACATCGTGATACAGGCCATCCGCAGTGAGATTGTTTACTGACGAGAGACGGCTTGAGCACAAGCCTTGCCAGCCCGATTTCGCCCAGCACGTGTTTGCAGCCGGACTATTGTTGAGCACAGAGATTTGATCAGAAGAGAGCACACAATGAACAAGTTCGTTTGGCCGGCACTGGTGGCTTTGCTGTTTGTCCAGTCCCCGGCCCATGCCATCAATGAAAAGTATCGCCAGCAGCTTGAGCAATCGGGCTGTACCCAAATGACCGAGCTTCAGGGATGCGACATCCACAAGAGCAAGGCGGAAAACGCCAAGGCCGGATTTGCCGACCCTTACACACCCGCCGCTGCTGCTGACAGCGCCAAGGAACAGACCCCCTACGCCGGACAATGGACGGCCAAAAGCGATACTGGCGCGACAGTCGCCACCATTCGTATCGATGCCAAAGAGCATGTGTGGGTGAACGGCAAAGAGGTCAAAGCCAAGCGCACGGATGGCGCCCTGCAATTTCGTCAGGGCACGCTGCTGTTCACCATTCAAGGTGATCGACGCCTGAAGAATGAAGATGTGTGGATGGATACCGATGCCGGAACCAAGGGGCCGATTCAGAGCGAATAGGTATTCGGACAGGCACAAAAAAACCGGCTCAGGTGGCCGGTTTTTTTGGGTTCAAGATGCATTGAGCGGCATCTTGAGATATGTACTTGGTGCCCCGAGGGAGACTCGAACTCCCACTTCTTGCGAAAACGGATTTTGAATCCGCCGCGTCTACCAATTCCGCCATCAGGGCTCAATGGCGGCGAAGTATAGAGAGGCAGTTACCGTTGGTCAATCGGCTTTCGTGGTCAATTTTTAGTTATTCCGCTAAACTTTCCGGCCCTGCTAGACGAACCCCATCATGCGCGTTGCTGACTTTACCTTCGAGCTTCCTGATTCGCTGATCGCCCGCCATCCTTTGGCCGAGCGTCGCGGCAGCCGTCTGTTGACCCTGGATGGGCCAACCGGCGCCTTGGCCCACCGTCAATTCACCGATCTGCTGGAGCATTTGCGTCCGGGCGATCTGATGGTGTTCAACAATACCCGGGTGATTCCGGCCCGTCTGTTTGGCCAGAAGGCCTCCGGCGGCAAGCTGGAGATCCTCATCGAACGGGTGCTGGACAGCCATCGTGTGCTGGCCCATGTGCGCTCCAGCAAGTCGCCCAAGCCGGGGTCGAAGATCCTGATCGACGGCGGTGGCGAGGCCGAGATGCTGGCGCGCCACGACACGCTGTTCGAGCTGGGTTTTGCCGAGGAGGTGCTGCCGCTGCTGGATCGGGTCGGGCACATGCCGTTGCCTCCTTATATAGACCGCCCGGATGAAGGCGCGGACCGTGAGCGTTATCAGACCGTGTACGCCCAGCGTCTGGGGGCTGTTGCGGCGCCTACGGCGGGGCTGCATTTCGACCAGCCGCTGCTGGAGGCCATTGCCGCCAAGGGCGTGGAGACTGCGTTCGTGACCCTGCATGTCGGCGCCGGCACTTTCCAGCCGGTGCGGGTCGAGCGTATTGAAGATCACCATATGCACCACGAGTGGCTGGAAGTCGGCCAGGACGTGGTGGATGCGGTTGCCGCATGCCGTGCTCGCGGTGGTCGGGTGGTGGCGGTGGGCACCACCAGTGTGCGTTCCCTGGAAAGTGCCGCGCGCGATGGTGTGCTCAAGCCGTTCAGCGGCGATACCGATATCTTTATCTACCCGGGCCGGCCGTTCCATGTGGTCGATGCCCTAGTGACCAACTTCCATCTGCCGGAATCCACGCTGTTGATGCTGGTTTCGGCGTTCGCCGGTTATCCCGAGACCATGGCCGCCTATCGCGCCGCGGTGGAAAATGGATACCGCTTTTTCAGCTACGGTGATGCGATGTTCATCACCCGTAATCCTGCGCCGACCGCTCCCAAGGATCTGGCCCCCGAGGAAACTGTATGAGTCGCACTTGTCGTATGTCCTTCGAGCTTCTGGCCACTGATGGCAAGGCTCGTCGCGGTCGCCTGACCTTCCCCCGCGGTACGGTGGAAACCCCGGCCTTCATGCCGGTGGGCACCTATGGCACGGTCAAGGGCATGCTGCCACGGGATATCGTCGCCACCGGCGCCGAGATCATCCTCGGCAACACCTTCCACCTGTGGCTGCGCCCGGGTACGGAAGTGATCAAGGCCCACGGTGACCTGCATGATTTCATGCAGTGGAATGGCCCGATCCTCACCGACTCCGGTGGTTTCCAGGTGTTTAGCCTGGGGGCGATGCGCAAGATCAAGGAAGAGGGCGTGACCTTCGCCTCGCCGGTAGACGGCGCCAAGGTGTTCATGGGCCCGGAAGAGTCGATGCAAGTGCAGCGCGACCTGGGTTCGGACATCGTGATGATCTTCGACGAGTGCACCCCGTACCCGGCCGATGAAGATGTGGCGCGGATTTCCATGGAGCTGTCCCTGCGCTGGGCCCAGCGTTCCAAGAATGCTCACGGTGACAACACGGCGGCGCTGTTTGGCATCGTCCAGGGTGGCATGCACCAGGACCTGCGCATGCGTTCCCTGGAAGGCCTGGACAAGATCGGTTTCGACGGCCTGGCTATCGGCGGCCTGTCGGTGGGCGAGCCCAAGCATGAAATGATCAAGGTCCTGGACTACCTGCCGGGCCAGATGCCTGCCGACAAACCTCGTTACCTTATGGGAGTTGGCAAGCCGGAAGATCTGGTTGAGGGTGTGCGCCGCGGTGTGGACATGTTCGATTGCGTGATGCCAACCCGCAATGCCCGCAATGGGCATCTGTTCATCGATACAGGCGTGCTGAAAATCCGTAACGCGTTCCATCGCCATGATGATTCGCCGCTGGACCCAACTTGTGATTGCTACACCTGCCAGAACTTCTCCCGTGCCTATCTGCATCACTTGGACAAGTGTGGGGAAATGCTCGGGAGTATGCTCAATACCATCCATAATTTGCGCCATTACCAGCGTCTTATGGCTGGTTTGCGCGAGGCTATTCAACAAGGTACATTGGCCGCCTTTGTCGATTCCTTCTATGCCAAACGCGGGTTACCCGTGCCGCCTTTAGAATAAGTTCTAAAGACGTTAAGCCACTAATTTTGCAATTATCGGAGTGTTAAATGAGCTTTTTGATCCCTGCCGCGTATGCGGACGCCGCTGCACCTGCCGCTGCCGGTCCTGCTGGCACTGGTTTCGAGTGGATTTTCCTGGTTGGCTTCCTGGTCATCTTCTATCTGATGATCTGGCGCCCGCAGGCCAAGCGCGCCAAAGAGCAGAAGAACCTGCTCGGCAGCCTGCAGAAAGGCGACGAAGTTGTGACCACTGGCGGTATCGCCGGCAAGATCAACAAGGTGACCGACGACTTCGTGGTTCTGGAAGTGTCGGACTCCGTTGAGCTGAAGTTCCAGAAGGGCGCGATCGCTGCCACGCTGCCAAAAGGCACGCTGAAAGCCATCTAAGTTTCATCTTTTACCAATCGACGGGGCGCGCAAGGCGCCCCGCGTCATAAACGGGCGGCGTGATGCTGAACAAATACCCTCTGTGGAAGTACCTACTGATCCTGGCGGTGCTGGCGATCGGTTTTATTTATTCCGCTCCCAATCTATACCCTGATGATCCGGCCATTCAGGTCAGCGGTGCGAGCACTGCGTTGCAGGTCACTCAGGCGGATCTGGATCGTGCGAGCAAAGCGCTCACCGACGCCGGTATCAAGGTCAAGGCTGCTTCCATTGCTGCCAACGGCAAGGGCGGCCTGCTGCGCTTGACCAACAAGGAAGACCAGCTTCCGGCCAAGGATGTAGTGCGCAAGGCGCTGGGCGATGACTATGTGGTGGCGTTGAACCTGGCGCAAACCACTCCACAATGGCTGCGCAACCTGGGTGCGCACCCGATGAAACTGGGTCTGGACTTGTCCGGTGGTGTGCACTTCCTGCTGGAAGTGGACATGGACAAAGCCCTCGACGCGCGCCTGAAAGTCTATGAAGGCGACGTCAAGAGCCTGCTGCGCAAAGAGCGCCTGCGCTATCGCAGCCTGCCGCAGCTCAATGGCGCCATCCAGCTGGGCTTCAGCGATGAAGACAGCCGTGAACAGGCCCGTTCGCTGATCCGCAAGAACTTCAACGATTTCGATATCGTACCGGCCGACCTCAATGGCCAACCGGTGCTGCGTCTGGCGATGACCCCGGCCAAGCTGGCGGAAATCCGTGAATACTCCATCAAGCAGAACTTGACCACCGTGCGTAACCGGGTCAACGAGCTGGGTGTGGCCGAGCCTTTGGTTCAGCGTCAGGGTGCCAACCGTATCGTGGTTGAGCTGCCGGGCGTGCAGGACACCGCTGAAGCCAAGCGGATCCTGGGCAAGACCGCCAACCTGGAATTCCGTCTGGCCGCCGAGCCGGGTGCTTCCAAGGCGACTTCCGAGTCCTTCGAATTCCGTGAGGGCAACCGTCCTCCTGCTCTGATCGAGCGTGGCCTGATCATCACCGGTGACCAGGTGACCGATGCCCAGGCCGGTTACGACGAACACGGCCGTCCACAGGTGAACATCAAGCTTGATGGTCACGGTGGCGAGCTGATGAACCGTTCGACTCGCAGCAATGTCGGTCGCAGCATGGCGGTGATCTTCATCGAGCAGAAGCCGACCACCACCTACACCAAGCAAGTGGTGAACGGTGTCGAGAAAGACGTGGCGGTGCAGACCTTCAAGGAAGAGAAGAAGATCATCAGCCTGGCGACCATCCAGTCGCCACTGGGCAGCCAGTTCCGCATCACCGGCCTGAACGGTCAGGGCGAGTCTTCCGAGCTGGCGCTGTTGCTGCGTGCCGGTGGTCTGGCGGCGCCGATGTACTTCGCCGAAGAGCGCACAATCGGTCCAAGCCTGGGTGCTGACAACATCACTAAGGGTATCGATGCGTCCCTGTGGGGCATGCTGTTCGTGTCGCTGTTCATTATCGCCATCTACCGTTTCTTCGGTGTCATCGCTACTGTGGCGCTGGCATTGAACATGGTGCTGCTGCTGGCCCTGATGTCCCTGCTGGGGGCGACGCTGACCCTGCCGGGTATCGCCGGTATCGTCTTGACCATGGGTATGGCGGTGGACGCCAACGTACTGATCTTCTCGCGGATACGTGAAGAGCTCGCCGCCGGCATGAGTGTGCAGCGGGCAATCAACGAAGGCTTCGGCCGGGCATTCACCGCGATCCTGGACTCCAACCTGACCACCTTGCTGGTGGGCGGCATTCTGTTCGCCATGGGTACCGGTCCGGTGAAAGGCTTTGCGGTGACCATGTCCCTCGGGATCTTTACCTCGATGTTCACGGCCATCTGGCTGACCCGTGCGATGGTCAACCTGATCTTCGGCGGTCGTGACTTCAAGAAGTTGTGGATTTAAGGGGCTGCCATGTTACGTACTATTAACTTCATGGGCGTGCGCAACGTTGCGTTCGGCGTCACTGTGCTGCTCACCATCCTGGCGTTGTTCAGCTGGTTCCACAAAGGCTTGAACTACGGTCTGGACTTCACCGGCGGTACGCTCATCGAGCTGACCTACGAGCGTCCCGCGGATGTGATGAAGGTGCGTTCGCAACTGAACGATGCCGGTTATCACGAAGCCATCGTGCAGAGCTTCGGTGCGACCACTGATCTGCTGGTGCGGATGCCGGGTGAAGACCCGCAACTGGGCCACCAGGTGGCCGAGGCGCTGCAGAAGGTTGGCGGTGACAACCCGGCGCAGGTCAAGCGCGTCGAGTTTGTCGGTCCGCAAGTGGGTGAAGAGCTGCGGGACCAGGGCGGCCTCGGCATGCTCATGGCCCTGGGCGGTATCCTGATCTACCTGGCCTTCCGCTTTCAGTGGAAGTTCGCGGTGGGCGCGATCGTTTCGCTGATCCACGACGTGATCGTGACGGTGGGTATCCTCTCGTTCTTCCAGATCACCTTTGACCTGACGGTGCTGGCGGCGGTGCTGGCGATCATCGGTTACTCCCTCAACGACACCATCGTGGTGTTCGACCGGGTGCGTGAGAACTTCCGTGTGCTGCGCAAGGCCAGCCTGATCGAGAACATCAACATCTCGACCACTCAGACCCTGCTACGGACCATGGCGACTTCGATCTCCACCTTGCTGGCGATCATCGCGCTGCTGTTCTTTGGTGGCGATAACCTGTGGGGCTTCTCCATCGCCCTGTTTGTCGGTGTTCTGGCGGGTACCTACTCGTCGATCTACATCGCCAACGTGGTGCTGATCTGGCTGAACCTGAACAGCGAGGACCTGATTCCTCCGGCCAATACCGAGAAGGAAGTGGACGACCGTCCATGAGGATCTAGCCCTTTTCCGGCTGTCAGTTAAAAAGGCGCGAGTGTTGAACTCGCGCCTTTTTTATTGCTCCAACGCTGGGAGAAGCGCGGGCCAAGTCCCGTTTGTATGGTCAGGAGGTTCAAGTGAACAAGTCGTTGCTGGTTGGTGCGGTATTGGGTGCTGTCGGTGTCACCGCCGGGGGTGCTGTTGCCACCTACAGCCTGGTTAAAAGCGGCCCTGAGTATGCGCAAGTGCTGGCCGTACAGCCGGTCAAACAACAGATCAAGACCCCTCGTGAAGTCTGCAAGGACGTCGCCGTGACTCGCCAGCGCCCGGTCAAGGATGAACATCAGATCCTGGGTACCGTGGCGGGTGCGGTGGGCGGTGGTCTGCTGGGTAGCATGATTGGTGGTGGTAATGGCAAGAAGATCGCCACTGTGGCGGGTGCGGTTGGTGGTGGTTATGCCGGCAACAAGGTGCAGGAAGGCATGCAGGAACGTGACACCTACACCACCACCCAGACTCGCTGTAATACAGTCAATGACATCAGTGAGAAGGTCGTGGGTTATGACGTGAAGTACGACCTGGGCGGCAAGCAAGGTCAGGTGCGCATGGATCGTGATCCGGGCAGCCAGATTCCGGTGGATAAAGAGGGGCGTCTGATTCTGGGTCAAAACCAGAATCAACCCGGCCAATAACCCCGGCCTGTAGGCGTCTGCTTGCCGGCGAAGGTGATCTCAAGATCCGATTCGCCGGCAAGCCGGCTCCTGCGGGAATTGCAGGCATAAAAAAAGCACCCCTCGGGGTGCTTTTTTTGTCGCTGGCGCTTAGCGCTTCAGCGAGGCCGGCAGGTGCGGCTGGATGGCGGTCAGGACCGCTTTGAAGCATTTGGTGTTGCCAGCTACCACGTGGCCTTTTTCCAGGAAGTCGTGACCGCCGGTGAAGTCGCTCACCAGGCCGCCGGCTTCTTGAATCAGCAGGGCGCCTGCGGCCATGTCCCATTCGGACAGGCCCGACTCCCAGAAGGCATCGAAACGACCGGCGGCCACGTAGGCCAGGTCCAGGCTTGCAGCACCAGCGCGGCGGATGCCGGCGGTCTGGCCAACCAGGGCGCGGAACATGCCCAGGTAGTTGTCCAGGTTGTCCATCTGGTCGTCACGGAATGGGAAGCCGGTGCCCAGCAGGGCGCCGTCGAGGCTGGTGCGGCCGCTGACACGCAGGCGGCGACCGTTCAGCTGGGCACCACGGCCACGGCTGGCGGTGAATTCTTCCTGGCGAACCGGGTCCAGGACCACGGCGTGTTCCAGGCGGCCACGGTATTTGCAGGCGATGCTCACGGCAAAGTGCGGGATGCCGCGCAGGAAGTTGGTGGTGCCGTCCAGTGGGTCGATGATCCACAGGTAGTCTTCGCCTTCGCCGCTGCCAGCGTGCAGGCCGGTCTCTTCGCCGAGGATGGCGTGGGTCGGGTAGGCCTTGCGCAGCGCGTCGATGATCTTCTGCTCGGCAGCGCGATCAACTTCGGATACGTAGTCTTTGGCGTCTTTTTCGTCGACCTTGATGGTATCCAGGCGCTCGATGGAGCGGAAAATCAATTCACTGGCGCTGCGGGCGGCGCGCAGCGCGATATTCAGCATTGGCTGCATGGATAGGTCACCTAAGGTTGTTAAAGAAAGCCGAGCATTCTAGCAGAAAACTTTTGCAGATGAAGGCTGGTGTTCGCTTTGATTGCATTGATCCGCTGTGTGGCGTTCTCCGGTGGCGAGTGTTTGTGCCGGTTGCTGGGCGCCTTTCTGGAGCGCTGGAATCTGTCGGGTGGTTATTTTTGAGGCGGGAGTCTTGCCTGTTCGGTAAGATTTGCTCCCCCTTATCGTGTCCGAGAGCGCATCCCTTGCTGCAGAACATTCGTGTCGTCCTGGTCAATACCAGTCATCCGGGCAATATCGGCGGGGCTGCGCGTGCCATGAAGAACATGGGCTTGTCGCGGCTGGTGCTGGTGGAGCCCCGGGTATTTCCGTCTCACGAGGCGGATGCGCGTGCCTCCGGTGCCACCGATATCCTGGCCAATGCCCAGGTAGTCGCCACCCTTGAGGAGGCATTGGCGGGTTGCACGCTGGTGTTTGGTACCAGTGCTCGTGACCGGCGCATTCCCTGGCCCTTGCTTGATCCGCGTGAGTCCGGTCTCAAGGTGGTCGAGGAAGCCGGGCAGGGTGCGCAGATCGCCCTGGTGTTCGGTCGTGAAGATTCCGGCCTGACCAATGATGAGCTGCAGCGATGTCATTTCCACGTGCATATCCCGTCGGACCCGGAGTTCAGCTCGCTGAACCTGGCCACGGCGGTGCAGGTGCTGACCTATGAAGTGCGCATGTCCTGGCTGGCGGCCCAAGGCCGGCCAACCAAGGTAGAGAAGGATGAAGTGGCTTCGCCGCGCAGTGAAGAGCTGGCGACCATGGATGAGTTGGAGCGGTTCTACGAGCATCTGCAGCAGACGCTGGTGGCCATCGACTTCCTCGATCCGGAAAAGCCGCGGCACTTGATGGCACGCCTGCGTCGGTTATACGGTCGTAGCTCGGTCAGCCGGGCGGAAATGAATATATTGCGTGGCATTCTCACGGAAACCCAGAAAGCGGCCCGTGGAGAGCTACAAAAGCGGAAGGATCAGTGATGTTCGAGCGTCTGCGTGAAGATATCCAAAGCGTGTTTCATCGTGACCCGGCGGCGCGCAATGCCTTCGAGGTGTTGACCTGCTACCCAGGCATGCACGCGATCTGGATTCATCGTTTGTCCGGCGCCTTGTGGGGCATGGGTTGGAAATGGCTGGCGCGGCTGGTGTCGAACTTCGGTCGTTGGTTGACCGGGATCGAAATTCACCCGGGAGCCAAAGTCGGCCGCCGCTTCTTTATCGACCATGGCATGGGCATTGTCATTGGCGAGACCGCCGAGATCGGTGATGACGTGACCCTCTATCAAGGGGTGACCCTGGGTGGCACCAGTTGGAACAAGGGCAAGCGCCATCCGACCCTGGAAGACGGTGTGGTGGTGGGGGCGGGCGCCAAGGTGCTGGGTCCCTTTATTGT